>NZ_CALHTQ010000001.1 GCF_938039775.1 uncultured Mogibacterium sp.
ATCAACTTATCCGCCTGCTTTATACCGTCACACGCTGCTGATGTAATACCACCTGCATGCCCACAGCCCTCACCTGCAGGATAAATGCCGGAGATTGTTGTGCTTTCGCCCGTCTCCCTGTCTCTAATAACTCTTAGAGGTGCAGAGCTTCTAGTTTCAACAGCTTTGATCACTACATCAGGGCTGTCATACCCATGAATCTTTTTGGCAAAATTCGGAACAGCCTCTCTAATCGCCTCATACGCAAAGTCTGGAAGAGATGCTATGACCTTATCTGCTTTTCCAGACAGAAACTCGTTCATTGTGCATGTTGGAGGCTTGTAGTTTCCACCGCCATTTTCAAAAGCGAGTCTTTCGTACTTCTGCTGGAATCTGATGCCAGCTAGAACATCCTCGGATTCAAAGTCACTCACTCTCACATCGCAGAGAATACCACTGTTAGCAGTGCCGCTATCTCTCTTTCTGTTACTCATACCGTTAACGCAGACTTCTCCACTATGTGTCGAGCAAGTTACAACCTCTCCACCAGGGCACATGCAAAATGAATACACGCCCCTTCCATTGCTAGCTTTGTACGATACTTTGTATTCCGCTGGCGGAAGCCTATCCTCTGATCCGTACTGTGCTCTATCGATTAGTTCCTGCGGGTGCTCCATTCTAACGCCTATAGAAAGCGGCTTCTGCTCCATCTCAAGGTTCGAATCTTTGATTAACTCGTACGTATCTCTTGCACTGTGTCCGGTAGCAAGAATCATCGCATTGGTCTCAAGAACTTCTTCACTTCCGTCTGAAGAAGTGATAGTTACAGACTTGAGTTCACCATTTGAAATTGTTATGTTGCTAAGTTTAGTTCCAAATCTCACCTCTCCGCCAAGGCTGATTATCTGCTCTCTAAGCTTTACAATTACAGCTCGCAGCACATCTGTACCTATATGTGGCCTATGCTTGTAAATGATTTCATCTCCAGCCCCTGCACCTGCAAAAGTCTCCATTACGAACTTGATATTAGGATCTTTGATACCGCTGGTTAGCTTTCCATCTGAAAATGTACCTGCTCCACCTTCTCCGAATAGAATATTAGAATCTTCATTTAGAACGCCCTCGTTTTTAAACGCCTCTACATCCTTAACACGTTCAGCCATACCTTTACCACGCTCTATGACTATCGGTCTATAGCCATTCTGTGCTAGTTCCAGAGCTGCAAAAATACCGCAAGGACCAAATCCGACAATCACCGGTCGCCCTGTCATTCTCTCCCTTCCAGGCAGAGGATTAACTTTCTCAATTGGCTTGTGTAAATTGCATTTGTGCTTTTTCGCAATCTTGGGAGCAACCTGAACTCTTGTTGTAAAATCTACAGTATATACCATGAATATTTGCAACTTATCTCGTGCATCTATCGACTCACGGGCAACTTCCCAGGTCATGATATCCGATGTTTTTAACGAGAGCTGCTTCGCAATTTTTGTAGGCAAATCTGTCATTTCCCCTCCTACAGGTAGCTTTACTTCGCTTATCCTGTACGAATACTTGCCTCGCTTGTCGCCGCCGCGCCAGATTCTATCTATAATTCTTGATTCCATAATGTACCTATTTTATTATTAAAGATATATATTATCAGAAGCTGCTGTCCCTGCGCGCTTTCCAGATAAGAACGCATGATTGAGATTGTATCCACCGCAGAAACCGTCGTAATCTAGAACCTCACCAACTATATATAAATTGCTAACTAGATTCGATTCAAATGTCGTGTCATCCACTTCTCCGATTGCTACACCACCTGAAGTACACTGTGCATCCTTCCAGCCCTTCTGTCCTGTTGGATGAAACTTAAGCGCTCTTGCACTAACCACAATCTTTTCACGATTTGATTCGGACATTAGAACCTCAGCATCCGCATCTGCTGCAATTCCTGCCTGTCTAATCACTTCATGTGCAAGTCCTACCTTAAAAACAGTCTTGAACACATCCACAAGCTTCTCGTGTTTGCCTGATTCGTAAGACACAGCATCTGCTCTCTCAGCTGCTTCTTTTAGCACGTCTTGCAAGTCCAAATCTTGGCATAAATCCAGCTCTATCTCAAAGCTATCAAATGTATCACCATGATCAAACCTCATCATCCTAGACAGGTTGAAGACACAGATTCCAGACAGTCCAAACTTAGTAAACTGAACCTCTCCGTCTTCTCTATGGATTTCCTCACCACTCTTGACCAGCTTAGCTTCTGCAGAAACTCTAATTCCAGAAAGCTTCGACAAATCCATATCACCGCATTCTATAGGTGTAAGCGAGGGAACTAGCCTTGTCACTGTGTGACCAAGCTCTCTAAGCCATTTGTAGCCATCCCCAGTTGAACCATATACTGGTGCAGATTTCCCACCTACAGCAACTATAACTGCAGTAGATTTTACTATATGGTTACAGCTATAGACTTCATCTAGTTTATTAACTAATGTTTCGAACACTTGCTCATCGGCATTACGAGTTATTCCCTCGACAGATACTCCCTTATATACCTTTACACCGAGCTGTTCTATCCTCAGCTCTAGTAGGTCTGAAACATCTGCCGCAGACTCAGATACGGGGTACAGAAAGCCCCTATCGTTAGTTTTAGTTACTATCCCAATTGAACTCAGAAATTTAATAACTTCGGTAAAGCCTTTTGCTTTTACATTAGTTATATTGCATCTTCCGTTTCCAGTCGCACGGAGCTTGCGACCCATCACTTCATTTTTTTCAAGTAAAACCACCTCAAGCTCGGCATTGCTTCGCTTGGCACTTATAGCAGCGGCCATTCCTGAGGGACCACCACCGATGATTAGAATGTCGCATCTTAGAAATTTAGGTAGTGACTCTCCGCTTGACGCTATCTGCCCTCTCTTATTTTTCTGAGCCATAATTGCACCTTTTCATTTATACAAAATCAATACAAATTATATCATAATAGGCTAACACAAACATGCTTTGATGATTGTATTAGCCTATAAATCTTATAATTATTAAGTTTAGTTATTCGCTTTATCCTATGCGAATTTTTCTGCTGCAGCCTTTAGCTGCTCAGCCTTATCTGTGTCTTCCCATCTAACGCCAAGCTCATCTCTTCCGAAGTGACCGTAAGCGGCTAGCGATCTGTAGATTGGCTTTAAGAGGTCCAGCTGTTTGATAATAGCAGCTGGTCTCATATCGAAATTATCCCTTACCAGCTTAGCAATATCCTCGTCTTTGAGGCTTGCAGTTCCATAAGTATTTACGTATACGGAAACAGGCTCTGCGACACCGATTGCATAAGCTAGCTCAATCTCGCATTTACGAGCAAGTCCAGCAGCGACGATATTCTTTGCAATATATCTAGCCATATATGCACCACTTCTATCAACCTTCGTTGGATCTTTGCCTGAGAATGCACCACCACCATGGCTAGCATACCCACCGTAAGTATCAACGATAATCTTACGTCCAGTAAGACCAGAGTCACCTTTAGGACCACCGATTACGAATCTACCAGTAGGATTTACAAATATCTTTGTCTCATCGTCTATTAACTCAGCAGGGATTATTGGCTTAATTACATGTTCAACCATATCACGTCTAATCTGCTCGAGAGTTGCATCTGGATCGTGCTGTGTAGATATTACTACAGTATCAACTCTTACAGCCTTGTCGTCATCGTACTCAACAGTTACCTGAGTCTTGCCGTCTGGTCTTAGATAGTTTAACGTACCGTCTTTCCTAACTTCAGCGAGCCTTCTTGCTAACTTATGAGCAAGCAAAATAGGCATTGGCATAAGTTCTTCTGTCTCGTCACAAGCAAACCCAAACATCATACCCTGGTCTCCTGCACCAGTCATTGCATCGTCGCCAGCTTCTGTGCCTTCCTTAACTTCGTATGATTCATTTACGCCCATAGCTATATCAGGAGACTGCTCCTCGATGCTTACGAGTACTGCACAAGTATTGCCGTCAAAGCAAACTTCACTGCAGTCGTATCCGATTCCTTTAACAACATCTCTAACGATGCCTTCAATATCTACAGTGCACGTAGTAGAAATTTCACCAAATACGAGTACAAAGCCTGTCTTAGTTGCTGTTTCACAAGCTACGTGAGCGTGTGGGTCTTCAGCAAGTATTGCGTCAAGAATCGCATCAGATACCTGGTCGCAGACTTTGTCAGGATGACCTTCTGTAACAGACTCTGATGTAAATAACTTCTTCATTAAAACCTCCTCTGGACAGCTGTTCCTCTGTCCTCTCTGCAAAATAAAAACTCTTCAGCATGAGCCACATGCACGAAGAGACAATTTCCAACTCTATATGTGAATATGTCTCCTCATCTTTCAGGCTTTACCTGTGGGAATTGGCACAACCGCAATATACGATGCTGCCGCGAGTTCACCGGGCCCATTCCCTCACTCGCTCTTAATAAGGATTTCAAAAGTATTATATATGTATTTTGGTGAGTGTCAAGTTGCATATGTTACACATCATGGTTTTTTGAGAAAAATGCTATCGGGAGCGAGATTCCCACTCACTTTTGGTATAATTAAAATGTTATGGATTAATAAGGAGATTAAACATGCCAAAACTTAAGGTTGTAGAAGGTAAACTTTCAAATAAATATAATCATTTTAATGACTACCGCTTCGACTCCTGTATCGCTACTGACACACGTCTTATGGGAGTCGTAGCCATGAAGGTGTCGTGGACTGCAAAGGATGGAAGTAGGGATAAGCTGTTCCAGCTTATTCACTTAGATTTCTCTGAGTACGGTGTTGACGATTATCGTGAGATATTTTCGAATGCTGAAAACCCTGAAGGGGGCCGCGAAGTTAGGTCGGAATGGAAACGAATTTCGGGTAGCCTCGGTGGTAACGAAGTTAAGATCCCGTTCTTTACAATGGTTCAGCTCATAGATGAGGTTGTTGCAACGAACGAGAAGTACTACGAAGGTCACGAACTGTTTATTCAGGATTTCCGTAAGGAAACACTCATTAGACTTGATCTTATGAAGGAAGCATCGAAAAAGCTTTTGCATAAAACCTCTGAATTTGAAGATAAAAGCAAAGAAGGACAGCAATTAGTCTGCAAATCACCTCTCACCTCTTTTGAACTTATCAACTACTTCCTGATGAGGATGCTCGATAAAGATTATCACGGTGCTTCATTTCTAGGCGATGTAAGTATGAGTGAGATGAATAGAAGTAGGTTTAAAGAGATTGAGTTAGCCGAACTTGTCAGAAATAAGATATCAAAAGCGACCACTGCCGCAACTCCTACCGGAGAAGCGACAGTGTACAAGTGTAGGTTCACAGCGCTTTCCGATACATATATCTATGGAGAAGCGCTGATCACACTGTCACCGCGCAGCCTCACGCGAACACGCCGCATCCTAGAGTTCGAAGTGACAACCCTGATGCATATATCGAATTATGAGGCAGCGCTCCAGCTCCAGCAGGCCGAGTATATAACATTGTACGAATTGACAGTGCCTGCAGAAGCGTTCGATTTGGATGATTCCGTCTTCGGGGCAGACGCCACCATGTCGCCAGCCCAGAACGGAATCGTATACGTTATCTACAATAAAGATAACTACCATGTAGATTCATCTAATTATTTTATGAATCATGACCTATATGGAGCATACCTTCTAACCCCTAATGGCGAACTCGTAGTAATGAGTCATGATATTATAAAGATAACCAATATGGAAGCAGATATTGGGAGAAGCATTAATGCAAATAAGCTTAAACTAAAGGGCAGATATAAGTTAGAAACTCAGGTATTTAAGAGCTTTTCTGAGACTCCTGGAGCGATGTTCAGTGAGATGATTTATAGTCCTGAGGATAATCACTAATTTTATTTGTCAACGGTTGTTCTTTTTTGACTTGCTGATTTGATACAAGTTATCCACATCGCTCGATTCCTAATAAAATGCACACATCACGAATTATCCACATAAAAGTCAAAAATCGTATACAATCTTTTCAACATATCTAAGTGGATAAGTTGATGAGCGTAAATTCGTAAATTTCAAGACTTAGCGATTGTAAATTGAGATGTCAAGAGAAGTTATCAACAGTTTCAAAAAATATTTTTACAAAATTTTGTTCGATTTGTGAAAGAACAGCTTAATAGGGAGGAAATATGAAAACAGAAAAAGTTTTCCACAGAGACCAACATTTAAAAACACTCGAGGCGACAATAACTGATATAATTATCTCTAAAGACAGAGCAGAAATCATAACCGACAAAACTATTTTCTTTGCCGAAGGCGGTGGACAACCTGGCGACAGAGGAACTATCTTTTTATCGGCTGACAATACCAAAGCAGTAGCGATTTACGACACCCATGATTCAAGTGATGCGGTTGCACATTACACCAAGGACGAGGTTCCTTTTGCCATCGGGGATGTGGTCATATTGGAGCTTGATTGGACGTTCCGATTCACGAATATGCAGAGACATTACGGTGAACATATACTTAGCGGTGCAATATATAAACTTTATAAGGGAGCTAATAAAGGCTTCCATATGGGACAGAATTATATAACTATAGACATCGATCTGGGTGGCGAACTTATGACACCAGAGATGCTTGAAGAAGCTGAGACATTATCCAACGAAGCTGTATGGAAAAACCTACCTATTCAGGCCCATCATTTCGATTCAGTTGAGGCTGCCAATGACATGCCTCTCAGAAAGGCTGTTAATGAAAAAGTAGATGGCAACGTCGTAATAGTTACGGTTGGAGATCCAAAGGAACCTTTTGACTGCTGTGCATGCTGCGGCACCTACCCTGCTATGAGTGGTGAAGTTGGAATCATTAAGATATTCAAAGCCGAGCCTAACAAGGGTATGACGCGAATCTATTTCGACTGCGGCAAAAATGCACTACTTCACTATCGTGAGGCACACAAGATTCTAACTGAGGTATCTGAAAAATTTTCATCAAAGCCCGAGAATCTCATGAATGCGCTGATTAAAAAAGATAAGGAAGAGGCTGAATTAAAGGCGGAGCGCGCAAATCTAGCGGAATACGTTCGTACAACTGAAGCACAGTCTATTGCGAATAACTATGAACCAGACTTTAAATTTGTGTATAGAGAATATGACAGCATCTCACCTAGCGATCTGCAGAAGCTCGGATTTAAGGCTCTGGAGCTAATTGAAGGAAACAAACCACTTCTTGCTCTTGCAAATGCTCGTTCACACACGCTCATGCTCGTTTCCGACGGCTCATGCAATTGCGGCACACTCGTAAAGGATTACGCTAAGGCGTTTGGCGGCAAAGGCGGTGGACGCGACGATAATGCGAGAGCACAATTTGATAACAAGGATAATTTAAAAGCTTTTATAGAGGCAATAAAACAGAATTTATAGATTGATTAATTATCGATAGATTATGTTATAATCAGCTTAAGGAGGCGATGTTATGTCAAATAAAGTCATAGTAACAATCGGAAGAGAATTTGGTAGTGGTGGCCATGAAGTTGGTAAGAGACTTGCAACCGAGTTAGGAATCAAGTTCTACGATAACGAATTTATTAGCATGGCAGTTCAGAAGACCGGATTCCATGAGGAATATGTTAAGAACAATGAGGAGAAGGCTCCTGATTTTGCAGCTAGCGCGCTATTTTCAGGAATTGAGCTTTATCAGCCATCTCCATATGACAAAATTCAAGCAGAGGAATACAAGATTATTAGGGAAATCGCTGCCGAAGATAGCTGTGTAATCGTTGGCCGTGGTGCAGACTATATATTAAGAGACCAATCACATGTAAGTATTTTTCTATTTGCTCCACTAGAGGATAGAGTAAAGCGTAAGCTAGCGCTTCTATCCGCACAGGAAGCTAAGAATATGACTCCTGCTCAGATGGAGAAAGTCGTTAAGCAGATGGACAAGCAACGTCGCAGATACTATGAATACTACACTGACACCAAGTGGGGAGATAGGGATTCATATGATTTGCTTATCAACACTAGTCGCGCAGGTATCGATGGTGCAGTTAAGATTATCGAGACGTATATTGAATCGAGCCGTGGCGAAAGCATGATGCCAGACTAGATGTCTGCATCTGATACCAGCTTTTGTACGATTAACTCGGTATTTTAATAAAATAAAACGCAGATGGTTGGATGAATCAGAGACGATTCTTCATAGGCATCTGCGTTCTTTATTTTCATTTATTCCAATATATCTATATCGACTTCAAATATTCAACCTCAGCAGGTCCTAGCTTTCTATATCCACCTACTGCCAACCTTCCAATTACAAGATTTCCTATCTTGATTCGTTCTAGTGTCTGAACTGGTGTATCGACAGCTTTAAACATACGGCGAACCTGATGATTCTTGCCCTCATGAATAGTTATATCAACTACAGTAGAGTTTATATTGTGCTTTCTAACCTCAACCTTAGCTGGAGAAGTTCTAAATCCACCTATATCCATACCCTTTTCAAGTCTTGCGATTTTACCACGTGTAAGAATTCCCGATACGACAGCGCGGTATGTCTTGTCAAGCTCCTTCGACGGATGCATTAACTTGTTGGCAACATCTCCGTCATTTGTAAGAATAAGAAGTCCAGATGTATTGTAGTCAAGCCTTCCAACAGGGAATATTCTCTTGTCCTCATCCTGAATAAGATCAAGAACTGTAGGTCTATCCTTATCATCAGAGGTAGTAGTCACATATCCCACTGGCTTATTGAGTAAAATATACGTCTTTCCCACTTCGAGTGAGATTTTTCTACCATCACATACAACCTCGTCATCAGGCTGAACATCGTAACCAGGCTCTCTCATAATCGCACCATTGACTGCGACTTTGCCCGCTATAATTAATTCATCAGCCTTTCTTCTGCTAGTAACACCACAGGATGCAATGTATTTATTTATCCTCACTATCTGCGTCTCCTTCAAAATTGATTGATAGCTGCTCGTGAGCACTTTCGTCTTCGTATTCCTCTATATCATCAAACTCCGTTATGTCAGGTAGATCCTTAATCGATGTGAATCCAAACTTCTTTAGAAATTCATCTGTCGTCTTATATAGAAGTGGACGTCCCACGCCTTCAGACCTTCCAGCTACATCAACTAATTCCTTGCTCATGAGCCCATCGATAACCCGCTCGCTCTTGATACCTCTTATAGAATCTATTTCACCCTTAGTAACTGGCTGCCTATAGGCGATGATAGCCAGTACCTCGAGTGCTGCCTGTGAAAGTTTCTTAACCTTGACCGGAGTGCAAAGCTTCTCGATAAATATCTCATTTTCAGCATGAGTTACGAACTGAAATGCACCATCAACTTCTCTGATTCTTATGCCACGTCCCATCATCACATATTCACGCTGTAGTTCTAAGAACAGCTCTTTTACTTCCTTCTTATCAGTATCTAGAACCTCTGCTGCGTCCTTAACCTTAAGTGGCTCACCCCAGACAAACATCATCGATTCAAGTGCTGATTTCATTACCTTATCATTGTACATCCGTCTGAACCTCTTTCTTAATCACGCTGATATTTCCGTAGTTTTTATCTTGTTTAGCGTCAACTTCCTGCATCTTAATCATCTCTAGAAGTGACATGAACGAAAGTGTTATATCATACCTATCCGCCTCTTCAGGCACTAGCTCGGTAAAATCAATACACTCTCCAACCGAAGCCTTATCCCTAATTATAGCTGTCATATAGTTTATACGATCTTCAATCGAAGCACGCTCACGCTTGATCTTCTGATACCTTTTCTTGACGTCAGCTACTCGCTTTTTCTTCTGCAAAAATGCATTGAACGCATTAACGAACTGCTCGATATCAGCCTTTAGAAGCTCGTCAGGTGAATCAAGGTATTCCGACATATCCTCAGCAGGTTTCTCGTGAATACATTGATTGGCTTCCAGTCTCTCCTGCAGCATCTCAGCAATTTTCTTAGTCTTAACATACTCAGCAAGCCTGCTCACCAATTCCATGCGGGGATCTTCGTCAATTACGACTTCACCAGCATCGTTGACACGAGGAAGCAGCATGTGAGACTTAAGTCTGATTAACACTGCCGCCAGCACTATAAATTCGCTGCTCACTTCGACGTTAAGCTCACCCATCTCTTTGAGATAGCCGATATACTGCTCAGTGATTTCAGCAACCTTGATGTCATATATGTCCATCTTAGCATTCTGAATCAGATAAACTAGCAGATCGAATGGCCCTTCAAATTTATCAATTCTTACTTTGTACAAGTGCCGCCTCCATGCTTAAATTCATCATCAAAATAAATCTCTTCTAGATACAGCCCTTCTGGCGGTGCTGTAAATCCCGCTTTACTCCTGTCGGTATAAGCTATTATGCTTTCCATCTCCTTAGCTTCCTTCTTGCCAGTTCCTATTTCGAGCAATGTGCCGACCAGAATCCTAACCATATTATAGAGAAATCCGTCACCAGTAACTCTGATGACAGTCTTATTACCTTCTTCGGTTATGGAAATATCTGTAATCGTTCTAATCGTAGTCTCTCTGGGAATTCCCCCAGCAGTCTGAAACGAAGCGAAATCATGTGTTCCCACAGCTAAACTTGCCGCCTCACGCATAGCCGCATGATCTAAGGGAAAGCTGTAATGGTAAACGTGATTCCTCTCAAAAATATCTCCACTCCTATCGACAATATACTTATACGTCTTGCCATGGCAAGAAAATCTAGCATGAAAGTCCATAGGCACTTCGTCTGCGGAAATAATTCTGATATCTCCAGGAAGACCGCTGCGCCCAAGACCGCCAGCTCCAAACCTTCTGTTCATGATGTCTGCTAGCTTCTCTGTCGGAAGCGGATTATCCCATACGAAAGAGCAGCATTGACCAAGAGCGTGAACGCCGGTATCTGTGCGGCTAGTACCATTTACAGGTACTTCATGGCCAGCGATAAAATAAAGTACATGCTCTACTTCACCTTGAACTGTTCTCACATCAGGTTGCTTCTGCCACCCATGAAAGTTCGTACCGTCATATTGAATTTTAAGAAGAATATTCTTGCTTCTCTCAGACATATTAACCTTTCTCTATGTTGCTCTACTTTTAAATATGCTTAGTCACCATTATAATATGTAAAAATTAATATTAATTTAGATGCGTTATATAAGCACTAGCGGAAGGTAATCCCATAGCACCAGCACGTATATTGCGACTGCCGGAAGTGCATACACTAGCATCGGTCTGTGCTCATCAGCATCAAACCTATTAGTAATGCTTAGGAATACAATGTGGATAAGTGCAAAAATTGAAACCATAATAAATATCGCAAGCACTCCATGAGCACCTGTCACAAACCCTATCGAAATATAGAACTTTAGGTCAGCACCACCTATTACAGTCTTATGGTATATTATCCTTCCTAGTCCATAGGTTGCAAGCCCTAGCGCAAGTCCGATTATCGCACCATAAAGCGGTTCAAGCAGATTCTCGTTGAAGCTCACGAAACCGACTGCAGATACGGCAAGTAAAACGTTAAGTTGATCAGGCACCACCCTATACTTAGCATCACATATTGCCATCATTGAGACAATAAAAATTACCATCATGCCAGCAATCATGAACTGCGTCGACTCTCTAACGGCCATAAATACACCGCTCGCACCAAAAAACACCGTAAAAACCAGCTTCCATGGCGTACTAGCGAGTCTCTGTCTTTCATTTTCCATGTCTTTAATAAGTGCAGTAGGCAGACTTTCACCTTCCTCTTGAAACCATCTCACAGGCATATTATTGAACCAGACAACTATGCCATTGCCTAGTAGCAAAGCGATAACTACTGAAATCACCGCTTTGATTATCATAAATACGTAATATTGATCCATTTGTTAATTATAACATACAATATAATGAATAAGGCACCCAAAAGGGCGCCTTAAAGTACCTATTATAAGCGTATGATCATTAAATCTACCTCTTGTTCGATTGTCTCCATACATTTACATCTTTAGCCGACTGAATAAGTTCTTCTCTAAATTTAGGATGTGCAAGATTTATCAGCTTCTCAGCACGCTCCCACACTGAAGCTCCTGCGAGGTTTTCAATACCGTACTCGGTAACCATTGTATATGCCTGGCTTCTAGGGTCTGTAATGATATCTCCACCTGTAAATATAGGCTTGATATTCGAATGCAAGTTGCCATTTCTATCTGTAAATGTAGAAGGAAGAGCTATGAAGCTCTGAGCCTTAGTATTTTTAAACCCTGCAGTAAGGAAGTCTAGCTGTCCCCCAGTTCCGCTGATGTGACGTGTACCCGCACTCTCTGCTGAAATTTGTCCAAATAAATCCACTGCAATGCAGCTATTTATAGATACAAAGTTGTCTAGCTGCCCGATTACATCGAGTCCATTAACATAGTTAATCGGTGCACAGCACATGCTAGGATTATTAGCCACCCAGTCAAAGAGTTCCTGAGTACCGTGAGCTATACTGAATACGGACTTACCCCTCATAATGCCCTGTTTATTAAGGTTAGTTATCTTTCCAGCCTTATACATGTCAAGATAAGCATTGACGAGAAGTTCAGTATGAATACCTAGATTCTTTAGCTCAGAATTTGCGATTAGCTTTCCTATCGCATCAGGCATACCTCCAACACCCAGCTGAATGCAAGCACCATCAGTCATTCTATCTACGATTAATTCCGCTATCTTCTCCTCTACTGGACCAGCGACGATTGACGGAAACTCTGTCAGACCCTCGTGCTCACCTTCTATGACCATATCTACTTCAGAGATATGGATTGTATTTTCTAGACCATGTACATTAGGGAGGTTCTCATTTACCTCTAAGATGATAAAATCCGCTACATCAAAAACTGCACGAGCATGGGAATTGCTCATTGCCATGTTAAAGTAACCGTGTTCGTCCATCGGTGTAACACCCATGACTGCTACATTCACAGTCAGAAAGCGTCTGTAGTAGTCAGGAAGATTTCTAAATACCATCGGTATGAACTTACAGAGCCCCCTATCTGAAAGCTTTCTCTCATAGCCTATCATGTGCCATGAATTATATGTGAAATGCTCTGCTTCTGGATCCTGCTCAGCTATCTGAAGCGGTTTAGTTATCAGTAGAGCGCGCACTTTTACATCTTCTAGCTCAGCCTTCCTAGCAGCAAGCGCCTCATCAAATAAGGCTGGAAAGCCTTGATAGCAACCGAAATCCACCCAGTCTCCGCTCTTTACAATCTGTGCAGCCTCACTTGGTGTTTTTAGTTTTTGATTATATATTTCCCTATAGTTCATTGATATCATCCAACCTTTCGTCTAGCCAAGTTCTGATGTCATCATATACAGATTCTCTATCTGTCTCATTTAGTATTTCATGCCTATCATCGTGATAAAGTTTGATATCCACGATGCATTTCGTATTGCTCACATACTGCATGTAAGCTTTTCTTACACCTTCACCGAAGTCTCCTACTGGATCTTCCGCTCCTGATACGAATAGCATGGCGAGATTCGGAGAGATAGTCCTGGTTCTGCTCTTATCGATGCACATTAGAATACCTTTAAACATCTCTTTGTATGCATTTACGGTAAAAATAAAGCTACACCACTCTTCCTCGCAGTACCAATCAACAATCTCAGTATCCTTTGTTAGCCAATCGAACTGCGTCCTTGCCGGCTTAAACTTTTTATTATACGAAGAGAATGCTATAGAGTTAATGAGTTTACTTCTATAGTGAGGCCCCCTCACAGCTTTAAACAGTGATGCCAGTGCACTTCCCGCATACAAAACCAAAGCATTAGGCTGACATGTCCCCATCACTATCGCACCAGCTAGACCTTCAGAGTAGCTAATATCATCATTATCCGTTTCAGTTAAATACTGACGCAAGAGGCAGGAGCCCATACTGTGACCGAGTATAAAATAAGGAATATCTGGATATTCCTTCGTTGTCCTATTTCTAAGTTCATGGATATCAGCAATCAAAGTCTCATTGCCATGATCGCCAAAATACCCGTAATCATCAGGCGTGAGTGCCGATTCTCCATGCCCAAGCAAATCATGTCCAACGACAACATATCCGTGATCGGTCAGATACGAAGCAAATGCACTATACCTGCCAACGAACTCAACCATTCCATGTATTATCTGCAGCACTGCCTTAGGCTTCTCATCGGGTATCCATTTTCTAACATGTATCGGGGTCCTTGCATCTGCCGACATAAATGTTTCATCAATTTTTTTCATCAGTTCCCTCTTGCGTAATATGATTTTATACAGTACTAACTTTTACCTCGAAATTTTCTGCCCATGGTACTGATAGTATGTTGTCTGCAGTCTTCCGTTGTACAGCTTTCGTCTTCTATCTGCCTTTCTATCAAAGATTTCCTCAACATCGCGGTCTGTCGTTATCATGAAGAGCGACCATGTCGGATCTTTTTCAAGAATCTCTTTTAGGCGCGCATATATCTTGTGAATTGCTTCCTTATCACCAATTCTCTCACCATATGGAGGATTAGTGATAATTATTCCGTTAGACTCATCCGCTCTAAATTTACGCATATCCATGCGGCTGAACGTAATATCCTCTTCAACGCCAGCATCCATAGCATTAGCCATTGCTGCAGCAATAGCTTTACCGTTTATATCAAAGCCTTTTATGATTACCTCACTATCGTAATCAACTGCGTTATATGCAGCCTGACGTTCTTCATTCCACAGTTCCTCAGGGATGAAGTCCCATGCCATCGCAGCAAATTTACGGTTAAGACCAGGTGCAATATTTCTAGCCATCATTGCCGCTTCTATAAGAATAGTTCCTGATCCACAGCACGGATCGACAAGAAGCCTCGATACGTGCTCTGGATTATCCTTATCCCTACGCATCACACCTTCTTTCCAAAAGCTAAGTCTAACAAGTGCGGCAGCCAAAGTTTCCTTCATAGGAGCTGCAACGTCTACAGCCCTATAGCCACGCTTATGAAGTCCTGCCCCCGAAGTATCGAGAAGTATCGTTACATGATTCTTGAGTATAGAAAATCTGATGCGATAGTTTGCACCAGTCTCGTCAAAATGATTCTGTACATAGAAATCCGATAGTCGTGACACTATCGCCTTCTTGATTATACTCTGGCAAGATGGAACGCTATGAAGAGTTGATTTTACTGAAGTTCCCACTACTGGGAATGCTGCATCGACAGGCAAGAAGTCCTCCCATCCGATTCCCCTAACCTGCTGGAACAGCTCTTCAAATGTCGCTGCCTTAAATTCAGTCACCTTGATATACACTCTATCCGCGGTTCTAAGCCACATATTGGAATGCACAATAGCTCTCTCATCACCAACGAAAGTGACTTTTCCATCTTCGACTTTAACTACGCTGTACCCCAGCTCCTGTAGTTCCATCTTAACTACTGCTTCAAGTCCAAATGTCGCAGTTGCAATTAATTCATACTTCATATGCTATACTTTCTCGAAAACTCATCATAGAGTTCGGTAAATTCAATGTTATCCCTATCTTTAAAATCTCTAACAAACTGATGCATGTGTAGATGATTTTGTTTTAGTTCAATCTCGGCTGCAGCAATATTCGAGCAGTGGTCGGAGACCCTTTCGATGTCCGCCAATATATCATTTAAGATAACACCTAGTTCAATAGTGCAAGCGCCATTTTTAAGGCGCGCTATGTGGTTAGTCTTAATCTGTTCGACGATATCATCAATCAACTCTTCTAGCGGTTCTACCTTGAGAGCTGTCTTAGCATCCATCTCCAATATGGCTTTGCCTGCTAGTGTCAGTATCTCGCTGACAGCAGCGCTTAATATATCAAGTTCTCTTCTAGCTTCTCCAGAGAATGATAGTCCCTTATTATGTAGTTCATATATACTCTCAGCGATATTTAGCGAATGATCACCAATTCTCTCTGCATCGGTAATACTGTGAAGCATCATCGACACATTTGCCGAGTCCCTCTCCGAAAGTTCAACTTTTGCAAGGCTTACGTTAAATGAACCAAGCTGGTCTTCGTAGTAATCTAAGAGTTTCTCATCGCTCTTAATCTTCTCAAACAACTCATCACTATATCCGCTCGAGAGCGTAATCGCATCTCTAAAGTTCTGAAATGCAATCTCAACCATCTCGTTTGTCTTTGCCCTTGCCTCCTCAACGGCAATCGATGGAGTGCCCAGGAGTCTCTCATCTAGAAAAACCTCAACCTCTTCGTCCTCTTCACCACCAACAAATTTGTGGCTGATTGGTACGAGCTTCTCGGCAAACGGAAAGATAATAACCGTCGTAAAAATGTTAAATAGCGAATGGATAATAGCAATATCAACAGGTGTAACCGGTTTATTAATAAAGCTGAAATTGATTAGGTAGTGACCGATACTATATAGAGACATGAATATAATAGTTCCAATTATATTAAATGCGATATGGACAACTGCTACACGTTTCGCATTCTTATTTACACCAATACTCGAAATAACAGAAGTTACACAAGTTCCTATATTCTGTCCCATAATAATAGGAATGACCATGCCATATGTAAGCCCACTAGTCATGGATAGAGCCTGCAAAATTCCCACCGAAGCCGAAGAGCTTTGAATGACTGCAGTTACGATGATTCCAGCAAGGACTCCAAACACAGGGTTGTTAAATGCAGTAAGCACCTTTGCAAACTCTGGCATATCCTTGAGTGGCTCCATAGCTGAGCTCATGAAATTCATACCGTACATAAGCACTGCAAATCCAAGAATTACGGATCCTGCATCCTTACGCTTATCCGATTTGCTCACCATCATCATCAGAACACCAATTAAAGCCATTATTGGCGAGAACGCCTCTGGCTTGAGTAGTTTCAAAATTATATTGTCACTGCTTATTCCAACTAAGCTGAGCATCCATGCTGTAACAGTAGTACCAATATTAGTACCCATGATAACGCCAACAGACTGCTCAAGAGTCATGATGCTAGAGTTTACAAGACCTACAAGCATGACTGTCACTGCCGAAGAACTCTGGATGACTGCAGTTACACCGAGTCCAAGCAAGAGAGATTTAAACTTACTTGAAGTCATTGACCTCAAAATGCCCTCGAGTTTACCGCCCGCAAGTTTCTCTAGCCCTTGTGACATGACTGACATCCCATATAGAAACAGCGCCAGTCCTCCGAGCAGGTTGATTATCGAAAAAATATCCATAAATTACATCTCCAATTAATACCCGTACGATTATGCACATATTTCTCAATATTTTATCATATTGCTAGTATATCCGCCTTGTTTTTGATGGATAATTTCTATACTTTTGCTACTTTTCCTCTTCTCATGTATTAATTCTTTATAAATTTTCTAGAAGTTACTGCTATAGAATTGTTGCAATTGAAAAGCGCAGCTTTAAAGCCGCACTTTTGTAATATTAAGAAGCGTATATCTATAAATGATATTTTAATGAATGAAAGCCACGGAATACAGGAACTCCGGTATATGTGAGTATTTCCACCTGATTGGTCATAGCTTGATATGCGCCAGATGCGAGAGCTGCAATTTCCCACTCCCCTGGCATAACCCACGTTTCCGAGATCCAGTCTACGTATCTCTCTAAACTCCTTACTATATATTCGCTTCTTGCAAGTCCGCCAGTAATCAGTATCGCATCAACGTCTCCTTTGAGCACGCACGCACATTCTCCTACAGCCTTTCCGAACTGATATATCATCGCATCGAGAACAAGCTTTGCATAGTCGTCATTGTCCTCTTCGATGCGTCTCATGATTTCTTGAACATCTGCAGTTCCTAGGTGGCTACTGAGTCCGCTATTTCTAACAATCAAATCTTCAAGCTCTTCATGTGTGTAGTCTCCGCTAAATGCCATATCAATTAGCTTCTTTGCCGGTATTGTTCCGGCTCTTAGTGGGGTCATTGGACCATCGCCGATTAGATTGTCGTTGCTATCAATCATCCTGCCTTTACGGTGAGCTGTTATGGATACACCGCCGCCAAGATGGCAGATGATGAAGTTTGACTCATTATATGTTATGCCTTTTTCCAAGCAGTAGCGTCTTGCTACCTCCTTCTGGTTCAGGCAGTGGACGTGACTATCTCTATAAATCCCCTTGATGCCTGTAACTCTCGCCAAATCCTGAAATTCGTCGGTATCTGGTGGATTTACGATATAAGCCTTTGCATCATATTTATTGGCTAGCTGCCTTGCTATCTGTGAAGCGAGTAGCGCAGGATGGTGTATTCCAGAGGCTGCGGTTTCACAATCGTATATGATTTTATCATTTATACAATATACACCGCTTGTTGAGGGGAGAAGCCCTCCTCCTCTGCCAACGAATGCGTCTACCTCTTGTAGATTTACACCATTACATGCGCACCTGTTTTCCACAAGTAGCTTTCTGTAGCTGAGCTGCTCCTGTATACTGCCAAACTGAGCGAGTTCATCTTTCTTATGATATATATTCTCGATAAATACCTTTTCGCAGTTGTGATAAAACCCGAATTTCGTCGATGTCGATCCAGGATTTATAGCCACTATGTTATATATCTTTTTGTCCATAATGTCCCCCTTTGGCAGTTGTGAAGAACAGGGGAATGCAGTACATGTCCGCACACCCCTGTACTTGCCTAAATTAAGCAGTTTCTTTCGCTGCTTTGATTGAGTCGATTAGCAGTGGAACAACTTTGAATAAGTCACCAGTAATTCCGTAATCTGCAATTTCGAAGATTGGAGCTGTCTCATTCTTGTTAATTGCTATTATACATTCAGAATCCTGCATTCCAGCCTTGTGCTGAATTGCTCCAGATATTCCTAATGCAACATATATTCTTGGGTGAACAGTCTTGCCTGTCTGTCCTACCTGATGATCAGCACTAATCCATCCGGCATCTACGCAGGCTCTCGAAGAACCTACTACGCCGCCGAGCAGTTCCGCCAGTTCAGTTGCAAGAGCAATTCCGCCCTCAACATCTTTTGCAATTCCTCTGCCTACAGATACGATTACATCAGCACCGATTAAATCTACCATTTTCTTGGCAGCCTTAACGATATCTAGAACCTCTGTCTCGATATCAGAAGCGACTAATTCGAACTCTGGATGCATAATCTCTACATTTGCAGCTCCAGCTTCGTCGTATGGTCTCTTCTGCATTACACCCGGTCTTACAGTTGCCATCGCTGGTCTGAACCTTGGGCAAACGATGGTAGCCATAAGGTGTCCACCGAATGCAGGACGAGTCATCTTGAGGTTGGTGTTTACATCAAAGAGCTTAGTATCAAACTTCATGTTGTCTACATCGAGGGATGATCCTGAGCGCAGGAAGTTTATATATCCATCTAAATCTATATCAAGGTGTGTACAGTCTGCACAGAGTCCTGTATGAAGTCTTGCTGCGCATCTAGGTGCAAGATCTCTGCCGATGTTAGATGCTCCAAATAGCATTACCTCCGGTCTAAACTCCTGCACCGCTTCACTTATAACCTTAGTATATCCGTCTGTAGTATAATTTTTGAGCAATGGGCTGTTATATACGTACACACCATCTGCACCGTAGCCGCCGAGTTCAGAAGCTAGATCATCTACGTCATCTCCGAGAAGTATTCCGTATAGATTGCATCCTAGCTCATCCGCTAGCTTTCTTCCCTCGGATATAAGCTCAAATGTTGTTGGCATCATCTTGCCTTGGCGCTGTTCACAGAATACCCATACATTCTTGAAAGCGTCGATTTGTGAACTATCGTAAGCCATGTTGAATTCTCCTTTCTATATGATGTGCTTGCCTGTCAGAATCGATACAAGCTCATCAGTGGTATTCTTGTCTGAACCTTCTAGCATCATGCCACCACCCTTAACTGGAGGTGTAAACGACTTATAGATATTGGTTGGAGAACCCTTTAGTCCAATGGTAGTCTTATCGATAAGTGGATGATTCTCAAGTGCTGCAAAATCCATAATTTTGAGAGGCATATCCCAGCATTTCTCAGTTCCAATTACGCTCATGTATCTTGGTGTATTGAGCTCCTTGATGCAAGTAATCATACAAGGCGTTGGAATCTTTACGAGCATATATCCATCTTCGAGCATTCTCTTGATGATAAGAAACTCGCCTTCCTTAGTAACTTCACCGGCATATGTAACCTGTGGTAGATGTAGTTTCTCAGCGATCTGAGGGCCTACCTGTGCAGTGTCACCATCGATAGCCTGACGACCAGCGATTATTATGTCATCCTCTTCGATTCCATAAGTATCTATTGCCGCTGCAAGAATCTGCGAAGTGGCATATGTATCTGATCCTCCGAATTCACGAGCAGAAACTAGTACTGTCTCATCTACACCCATTGCCATTAGTTCTCTTAGCATTCCTTCAGCTGGCATAGGTCCCATCGTGAAAGCTACTACCTTATATCCAAACTCTTCCTTTAGAGTGAGCGCTTGCTCTACAGCATTAAGGTCATCAGGATTGATGATAGTCTGCATTGAAGCGCGGTTAAGTGTTCCATCCTCGTTTACTGCAACCTTGCCGGAGGTATCAGGAACCTGTTTTACTGTTACAAAAATTTTCATTTATTCCTTCCTCCTCTACTTAAGCAAATTATTTGCGATTACAACT
Source organism: uncultured Mogibacterium sp. (assembly GCF_938039775.1). The sequence continues at coordinate 20,582 of NZ_CALHTQ010000001.1, forward strand.
TCCTGAATCTGGCTGGTTCCTTCAAATATGCTCATGATACGAGCATCTCTATAAAGTCTCTCTACTCTATATTCCTTGATATAGCCATATCCACCATGAATCTGTACAGCCTTGTAAGCGCAGCGGTTTGCAGCTTCTGCAGCGAAGTACTTAGCGATAGAGCAAGCCATTCCTGCCTGAGGAGAATTTTGGTCCTTGAGAGTAGCTGCGTGATATGTTAGCTGTCTAGCGGCTTCTACATCTGCCTGCATCTCAGCAATCATGAAGCTCACGCCTTGAAAATCTGCTATTCTACGGCCAAACTGCTTACGCTCCTTAGCGTACTTTACAGCTTCATCGAGGCAGCCCTGAGCTACTCCTACCGACATAGCCGCTACTCCGAGTCTACCTCCATCAAGTGTCTTCATAGCATACTGGAATCCCTTGTTGAGAGGTCCGATTAAATTAGCCTTTGGCACTCTTACATCTTCAAATACAACGTCAGAAGTTGGATATCCATTGATTCCCATCTTCTTCTCAGGCGCTCCAAGCGATACGCCGTCTGCGTGCATATCTACGATGAACATCGAGATTCCGCGAGAACCCTTTTGAGATAGGTCTGTCTTTGCATAGATGATAATCCAGTCAGCCATAGGTGCACCAGATATGAAGCACTTACGACCATTGATGATAAAGTCATCACCATCTGGAATTGCTGTTGTAGTAGTTCCACCTGCATCTGACCCTGCGCCAGGTTCAGTGAGTCCGAACACGAGAATTTTCTCACCGCTTGCAACCTGCGGTAGATATTCCTTTTTCTGAGACTCGCTTCCCGCGAGCAGAAGAGGTCCTCCGCCGAGCGAATTTGATGTATTTGCATATATTGCAAGAACTGCATCCTGGCGAGCGAACTCTTCATCCATGAGTACGTATGTCAAGCTGTCAGCTCCAGCTCCGCCGTACTCCTCAGGAATCTTCACTCCCATAAATCCGTAGCGTGACATCTTCTTGTGCATATCCCAGTTAAATTCACCAGTTTCATCTAGTTCATCCTGAAGCTCCTTGGTGAATTCTGTCTCTGCAAACTCGCGGAACAGTTTCTGCTGAAGTGCATGCTTTCGATCTAAAATCATTTATTTACCTCCTTAGCATGGTATTTCATGAGATGACTTACCTTCTGTCAAAACCTCATAGATGCTGTCAACTCCACATGCTGCCATAGATTCAGCTGCCTCTTCAGTGAAGAATGCCATGTGTGGTGTGTGATATACATTTACGAATGAACGCAGATATTTAAGTTTAAAGTAAGGCATTCCTTCAGTTCTGATAATGTCTGTGCTATGTGGAATGTGGATAATGCCAGTCTCTCCTGGAAATGCATCACAGAAGAGTGCACCGATTTTTTCACTTTCAATACCCTCGATAATAGCATCTACATCGAGTAGTTCACCTCTCGCGTTGTTAATTATGATTACTCCATCCTTCATCTTTGCCACTGCATCTCTATCAATCATGCCGGTCGTAGCTGGTAGTAGTGGCATATGAATTGTTATTACATCGCATTCCTTGTATATGGTATCCACATCGACGTAGGTTGCGAATTCCTTAACTTCGTCATCCTGAACTACGTCATATGCTAGGATTTTGCAACCAAATCCACTTAGAATCTTGATTACAGTTTTACCAATCTTTCCTGCACCGAGCACTCCCACTGTGAGAGATCTGAGCTCTCTGCCCATCTTGCCTTTTAGTGTAAAGTCGTTGTCATTTGTGTTATACAGCGCTTTCTTCTGGTGACGCATGCACATCAGTATCGCCATTACAGAGTATTCCGCAACTCCATTTGGAGCATATGTACCGTTGCAAAGCTTAAATCCAAGCTTCTTAGCATACTCAACATTCATGTGATTGTATCCTACGCATCGTGATGCTAATACCTTAACACCCATCTTCTTTAGTTCATCAAGCACCTCGTTAGAATATGTGCTCTGCCCTAGAGTAGTGATTCCATCACTTCCTTCAGCAAGGTTAACTGTAGTATCGTCAAGATTTGCTCTTGTAATAACCACGTCTATACCGTACTTCTCACATAGATTTCTGATGACAGGCTCTTCATCAGGTCTAACTTCATATGCAGTAATTTTCATACCATTTCTCCTTTGTAAATCACTTTTCTTGTGTCAAACCTATGCATTTTCCTTGTATATTTTAAATTAGTCCCTAAGTGCTGGATCCATATCGATTGCAGCACCACTCTTTATTAACTCATCTATAGCTTCGGCAGAGTACCCAAGTTCACCGAGAATATCCTTTGTCTGCTCTCCAAGATAAGGTCCTCTCTCATATGGAGGAAGTCCCATCTGGTCGAATAAAACTGGAGGTCTTACGAGTGTACGCTTGTTTCCATTGCTATAAGACATCTCATAGAAGCAATCCGATGCCCATGCCTGCTTATCTTCTAGGAGGCTGTCCCACTCCTGTGCAATTGCGTATGGCAAATCATTTGCATCCAGCAGCTTGCACCATTCGTCGCAAGTCTTTTTCTTAAACTCTGCAGTTATCCACGCTGAGAACTCTTCACGATTAGGAATTAGATTCTTCTGTGGATAATATCTAGCATCGTCAGCAAGTTCTGGATATCCCATAGCGTTCATCAGTATTGGATAATGTCTATCGTACTGAGGCATTGCTATCTGGAGCCACTGACCATCAGCCGTCTCATAGCAGAGTACAAGTGGATTTCCGAGCTTCCATCTCTCCATAGGGTACTGAGTGCTATCTGCTCCGTACTGGCTTGCCTGTAACATTAGTGAGATATCCCATATTGCGCTGTGGAATAGTGATACTACTACATGATCTCCCTCACCAGTCATCTTAGCCTTGAATAGTGCTGCGAGAACTCCAGCTGCTAGGTTCATAGCAACCTGGTGATCTCCGAAGCCCTGAACTGTTAGCATTGGCAAGCTGTTTTTGTCACGAAGAGGTCCTAAGATGCCGCCTCTTGCGTAAAATGCAGTAAAGTCGAATCCTGGGAGGTCTTTATCAGGACCTTTTTCACCGTATCCTGATACATATCCGTACACTAGCTTAGGGTATTTCTCATGTAGAGTTTCCCAATCGAGTCCAGCTCTCTTTAGCGGTGACTGACGCCAGTTACAGATGAATACGTCTGCTGTTGACAGAAGCTTCTCAAGTGCTTCTCTTCCCTCTTCAGACTTCGTATTGAGTGAAATACAAGTCTTACCTGCGTTCTCTAAGTCATATGATGTATTTTCCTTCTGATCTAGAGGTCTACCTTCGTTCACCGCAGTGTATCGAAGCGGATCTCCCATAGGTGGTTCAACCTTGATAACCTCAGCGCCAAGGTCTGCCAGAAATCTTGCTGTACAAGGTGCTGCGATAAATGTCGCCATCTCAACTACTCTGATTCCCTCAAGTGGTCTATTCCCCATTTTGTCCTCCTTAAATTTATCTATACGCTTGCTGCGTTTTAAAACATTAACATGTCACGGAATGTTTCGAGGTTCGTCTTAACCTGCTCGAACTGCTGCATTTGTCTGTCAACTTCAACTAGCACTAGTGGCAGATTCGCCTCTTCACAGGCTTTCTTAATACATACGAAGTCAAATTCTTCAGGATCGCAGAATTTTGTCATTACTACAACAACACCTTTTGCACCTCTCTCCTTCGCTATATCCACTATCCACTGAACTCTTGGCTTATCCACGTTATACAGGACTGAGCAATTATCAGTGTTTGCAAATTTTTCAGCAAGTGCCTGAAGTGGCTCGTCACCAGCAGGTACGTCAGTTCTGTACTGTCTTGAGTGTGCACAGACATCGTCAGCAACGATATGAATGCCAACCTCGTCAAACGCTTCGCTTAGCCCCTCCATATCTGTAAGGATTCCTGAAACAACTACAGGGTAATTTCCTATGCTTTCCTCGGCAGCCTCGAGCTCTGCGATAAATCTATTTACAAGAGCGGTATGCTCTTCTACTAACATATAGTTAGCGCTTGCAAATATATCGCTCCTATCCTGCACCGTTACTTCCGCATGTCTTGCTAACAATTCGTCTACGCGTCTCATCGCTTCGTTGTGCTCGTTATAAAGCCTATTTGACTCTGCCAGCTTCTCCATCGAGAACTTTGCTCCAGTACACTCTTCGAGGTCTTTGATAACTCTCTCATATCCTGCTCTCGTATAATTGATTCCATATACAGGTTTTCTGTTCTGAGGGTAAGTCATAGGTATAAACTTGATATCTGGAACTGCATATTTCCAGTTCTCACCCATAGTCTTGAGAGTGTCACAGAGAGATGGAATTACGATAGCACTCGCACCTTCGAACTTTCCGGCGATACCAAGCTCCAAAATCGACTGCACTATAGAGCAAATAAATGCCGGGAAGTATTCCTTTGATCTATTAAGCTCCATATCAGCTCCCCATGTTCCCATTGGCACAAGCCCCATCGAATGCATGATCTCATCAGGAGTGTAATATGGGACAGTGAGCACGATTTTCTTGCCTTCGGCAAGGTATTTATCCATCTGCTTGCGAGGAGATGATGCTATCTCATGAAACTCTTTAATTGAACTGTATGTCATAGCTAATTATCTCCTTTCTCGGCTTTGTTAGACTCCATGATTTCCATGAGCCCCTGAACTCTCGTGTCGTACTGTGCTTCAGAGAAGTTTCTTGGATCTGCCTGATCTCCGTCAAAGCTTGCAACTGGTATATCGCATGCTTCTCCAATCTGTCTACTCATCTCGTACATGAAACCGCTCCATAGTTTGCATGAACGGTTAGTGTGAACAAGCAAACCTTCGACATGATTTTCATTACAAAGCTTTATTCTCTTATCTCTCGACTTCTCGAGGTTAATAGCGTTTGGTACACTGCAGTAAGCCTTAATCATCTCCTCAAATGAGTGATAGTCGAAGCCAAAAGCATCTGCATAAATCGTAGTTACCATATTGATTCCTCTATCCTTGAGTCCGTGTGAAGTCGCTCTTAGATATGGCCAACAAGCTATTCCTTCGAACATTATTCTATGTTTTTCCTCTGCTCTAAAAGTACTTGTTCCGTTCAAGTGATTTTCCTTATACTCCTTGAGCAGTGTCTCCATTGCTTCGCCAGCTTCTTCTTTACCTCTTGCCGTAACCATTACAGCCATGTGATTGAGTAGATCGAATCCATTGAATGGAGACGGAACGTATTTTGCCTGTGCTGTTGCCTCTAGCCAAGCCCTGCTTGCTCTGCAGCTAAATCCAGTTACCTTCTTGAACTTTTCATCATCCCACTTCAGGTTGAACAACTCCTCAAGCTTATGAACCGCATCCCAGAACTGAGCAGATACATATTCAACTTCCGCATCAGACACCTCATAATCTGGATTAAACGGAATATCAAGTATAATCATCGGAACATCTAACTCTCTTGCTAGATTCTCATACCACTTGATCATACAGTTACAGATGTTGTTGCAGCATAGAAGTACATCTGGCATCGCAACGTCCTGCTCTGGACATTCTTTTAGCTTCGCATATGCAAGGCTAACTCTTGCATATGCACAGATGTCATTTGAATAACCATCCGCTTCAGCAACGTTGCACATCCTTTCTCCAGCACCGCGAGCAGCAATTCCTGCCGCCTGGTTTTCAGGATAAGCTGTAGCAATTCCTAAAGTCTCTGGGATTTCTACCGGAAAGTTGCTTGAAACCCATGCAACTGGAATACCATCTTTCTTAGCCTCTATTGCACTAGCAAACGCATCGCCAGCAATTTTACCAAGCTTGAATTTGGCTGAATTAGGGTCAATAGGCTTCTTAGGCTTTTTGATTTCTTCTGCCATAACCATACCTCCTCATGTATTTTGTTAATCTTTTAGTGAATTTTAATAAATCACTTATTTAAAACTTCTTTATCAGCATTAACTTGTTAATTAAATAACGTTTTTGAATAATTTTTTACTGCTCCTTCGAGCAGCAAAAACTAAAGTTTATTGTTTCTCTTTTTTTATAGAACTTTTGAAAGCATACACCGCAGCGCCTATTGCACCGAAGTACTGGGCAAGTGGATCGTATTCTATCTCAACATCTAACGTTTTACTCATTGCATCCCTTACTGCACCATTCTTTGCCACACCACCAGACATACAGACTTTTTCTTTAACCCCTGCTCTTCTAGCAAGTGCACCTACTCTTGATGCAACACTGTTGCAGATTCCTGCAATTATATTTTCTCTGCTCTCACCATTTGCGAGCTGACTGATTACTTCTGATTCAGCAAACACGGTACATGTACTCGAAATAGTTGCTGGATTGTCTGCTTTTGATGCTAATAATTCTAATTCTGATATATCAACTCTCAAAATGTTAGCCATAACATCTAGAAATCGTCCTGTACCAGCAGCACACTTATCGTTCATCACGAAGTTGGTCATACGTCCTGAGTCGTTTAAACAGATAACCTTTGCATCTTGTCCACCGATATCTATTACAGTCCTAACATCTGGAAAAATAATTTGACTGCCTAACGCATGACACGTCAGTTCACTCACTTCAAGATCGCAGCCTCTATATTTATTTCTTCCATAACCTGTAACAACAGTGCATGAAATATCTGATTCTCTAAGCCTTGAACACTCCATCAATTTGCTCATAACTTCCTCTGGTCCAGAAGTTCCAAGCCCTCCAATGCTTAGAGCCTGAGCAACTATCCGCTCACCATCTTCAAGTATAATGCTCTTCGATGTTGTTGACCCTATATCTAGTCCAAGAGTATACATCTGATGTTCTCCTTCCGTTGTACTATTCTATGTACAATTTCATTATATATCTCGTTATTTTATAGTCAACCAACTTTGTTAAAAATTTATTATAGTTGTTTTTCAATCGTGTATTTAATAATTTTTAATGGTTTTTAATAAAGGAGAGCGTATATGAAAAAGAAATTAGCGGTATTTTTAGCAGCCCTACTAGTTGCAACTGGTTTGACTGCTTGTGGTCAGAAGGAAGAAGTATCCAGTGAACCTGCTGTTACTGCAAAGG
>NZ_CALHTQ010000002.1 GCF_938039775.1 uncultured Mogibacterium sp.
GCCTCGACGCATACTTGCTGAGGTAAAAAGCACCATTGAGATTAGTTGCTATAACATCTTCAAAGTCTGCTTCACTCATCTGCATGACGAGTTTGTCCCTCGTTATACCGGCATTGTTAACCAGTACGTCGATCTGCCCTTGCTCTTTAATGACCTCTTCTACCATTCTCTTGCAATCCTCTGAATTTGAAATATCTCCGAGCACCACCTGAACGTGACAGTTTTCATCTGATAACTTCTCTACCAATTCTTCAAGCTGCGGCCTCATTGTTCGAACATTAAGCGCTAGGTTAAACCCTTCGCTCTTCAGTCTCTCAGCAATCGCCGTACCGATTCCACCAGCAGCTCCTGTAATAAGCGCTACTTTATTCGCCATACATTTACTCCTTTATTATTCCTACGAATTTGAACCTTGCGCCTAAGCTTCGATCAGTTCAATCAAATCATCGTCATTTTTTATTGCGTTAACTGCTACCCCTTCAAATTCCCTCTGCAGAATTGTTGAAAGTACACTGCCTGGTCCGATTTCGAGGAAGCTCGTAACCCCGTCTTCTACCATTTTCTTGAAAGTTTTGTACAGTAGTACTGGTGAAACTATCTGCTCTGACAGAACTTCACTCATTGGAGTTCCGTCGTACTTCTCGCCAGTAACATTTGGATAGTATGAAATCTCTGGTGTGCTAAATGAAGTTTCTTCGAGAGTTTTCATAAATGCAGCTCTCGCAGGTTCCATAAACGGAGTGTGGAATGCCCCGCTAACTGCAAGTGGTTTTGCAAGCTTTCCCTTGGATTTTAGAAACCCCTTAAGATTATCAACTGCCTCACCTTCGCCTGATACAATAATCTGTCTGCTGCTGTTGATGTTTGCAATATATATCTTCCCTTTGAACTCTTGATTTCCTTCAACGATTTCTCTAACTTCCTCTTCACTCATCTTGAGTATCGCCAACATCTTGCTGTTACCTTTCTCTGAAGCTTTTCCCATCAGTTCTCCTCTAAGAGCTACTAGCCTAAGGGCCTCTTCTTCAGAGACGATTCCTGCAATTGAGAGCGCGCTATACTCTCCTAGACTGAGTCCGCATGTTGCCTCGAGACCCTCTAGCAGCTCAGGTCTATGAGTGCAAATTAGTTTCAGTACAGCGAGTTGAAACGCAATCATAATTGGTTGAAGATTGTTTGTCTTAGATATATCTTCGATATTGCCACTGAATGATATGTCTGTTAGTTCTTTCCCCAGAATGTCATATATACCTCTGATTTCAGGATATCGATCGTATAACTTGCTGCCCATGCCTTCGTACTGTGACCCCTGTCCAGCAAATATTACCGCTAATTTATTCATTGTTTCCCCTGTTTCTTAGTTCAATCCAATTTCTACTTAAGGCTTTCCTTTGCGAGCTTGTATTCGTTCATCAACTTATCTAGAAGCTCAGGAACTGAATACAGTCTGTCGAACTGAGCCGCTGTATATCCCGCCATAACGGAGCCCTGGTCAACATCCCCTTCATATACCGCTTTTCTTAATCTTCCAAGCGTGAAATCCTCTAGAGCATCTTTACTCGTTTCAGTTCTCTCAAGTTCTTTGAACTCTCTGGTCATGGGATTCTTAACAAGGCGCATCGGTCTACCGTTCAGGTATCCTATAGATGTAATTCTGTGAGATTCAGTGTTCACTAGCAACTCTTTGTAGTTCTGGTGCACAGGCACTTCATCAGTGAACAGAAATGCTGTTCCAATCTGAACACCTGATGCTCCAAGCACTTCCGCTGCTAGCATCTGTGCACCAGATCCTATTCCTCCACCAGCAATTACAGGCTTGTCAGTCATACGAGACACCTGATAAATGAGTGTCATAGTAGTCATCTCTCCTATGTGACCACCTGCTTCCATACCTTCTGCGATATATGCAAATATATCAAACTTGTCAAGGCGCTTAATCTGTAGAGGTGAAGATACCACCGGCATAACCTTGATACCTGCCTCTAGGAACTTGTCCATGTACGGACCAGGGCTTCCTGCTCCTGTAATTAAGTAAGGAACCTTTGCCTCGCACACTACCTTAACGAGTTCCTCTATGTCTGAGCGGAACATGATTAGGTTCACTGCAAAAGGCTTATCTGTA
>NZ_CALHTQ010000003.1 GCF_938039775.1 uncultured Mogibacterium sp.
ACACCAACACCCCCACGATGATGAACCTGATGCAGGATTTTAAAGCCATCATCACCAAGGTGCTCGAGAGAAGAAACCGAGAGAATCTGTGATATATTCTGTGCCAATCCATCGACAATCTCAATGCAGCTAATAATATATTCATCACGATTCTTGTACTTACCGATGTTATATTTCATGTTCTCGAGTATTATCTTGAGGCTTGCCAGAGGCGTCTTTAGCTCATGCGAGGCACCGCGGAAGAAGTCGTACTTGAGCTTCTCGAGTTTAATTATCTCCTCGTTCTTGATTTCAAGATCATCGATTAATTCTAGTAGCGCAGCATAAAGATCATTAATCTGTGCCTTAAGTTCTCCAATTTCATCAGATGATTCGATAGGCAGAAGTGCATTTCTATCGAGATCCATCATCCTGGTGGTAACATCTTTTATCTCGCGAACATTTCTGGTCAGAAGCCTTGCAAATACTAGCGATATAAGTGCAGATATCGCGAGAGAAGCAGCTAGTGAAATCGGCAGCAGCTTCAGAATTAGACCCTTTGCATCCTGTCTCATATCTGCAGATGATACGAAATTCACTGCCAGATCACTACCGTCTGCTAACTTGATTTTCCGAGTCTCGATAATAAGCGAATTATCGCTGCTCGACTTGTCTACGCTTTTGCCAGCTTCTTCTCCGATTTTAAGCTCGCCTTCGCTAACGCTACCGCTATTGACGAACGCTTTTATCTCGCTGCTATCCGAATAAAATTTCAGATACTGCTCCACAGAGTTCTTGTCCTTGCCATAAAGAGATGCGGAAACTTCATTAGCCTTGGCCGTAATCTCGTTCTTTCTATTCTCTAGGTAAACCTTGGGGAACATCATAAACACCATCAGGTGCACCACCACAATCAGTACCCCGAGTATGGCGAAGGTATGGATGAACATTTTAGGGAATATCTTCAAGTTTCTCATCTTCTCTCCAGCTTATATCCTACGTTTCTAATGGTTACGATACAATCTAGCTCTAGTTTTCTCCTAAGCTCCTTAATATACACATCTATCACGCGGTCAAATGGCGGCTCTTCAGTCGCCTTCCAAACGCCATCTATTATCTGTTCTCTCGTCAGCGCTCGTCCTGCGTTTTGAAACATAAACTTCAGTATATCCACCTCTTTGGCATTGATATCAATAGACTTTCCTGCCAACTTTGCCGTGTAGCTTGCAAAGTCCACCTCCGCATCCCTATACACGAACTTATCCGCCACTCCGTAGTATCGTTCAATTAGCGAGTCAACACGTGCACGTAACACCGGTAGAGAAAATGGCTTCTCCAGATAACCATCTGCCATATTTGTGTATGCATCGATTTTATATTCTTCATCACTAAATGCGGTCAGCATGAGAACTGGTAACTTGCTCCCTTTTCGAATTTCTTTTAACACCTCTAGTCCGCTTAAGTAAGGCATCTTAATATCGAGGATTGCAAGACTTATATCATATTCTTTAAATCTATCAAGTGCCTCTCTTCCATCTGCAGCTTCAATTACAGTATAACCAAACTCAGAGAGGAAGCCTGCGAC
>NZ_CALHTQ010000004.1 GCF_938039775.1 uncultured Mogibacterium sp.
AGCTGATTAAGGCATATGCCGATCTTCGGAGTATGCCAGATTATTTTGAATGGTCTGAACGCATGACTGAGAAGCTTCGCATACCGGAGAGCGGTGACTACCGAGATAGCGATTTATATAGAGAACTGTGGGCAGATGCAAGGAAGGTCGTGGATGATGCCCTTCACGAAGCACTTGGATTACAGGAGTATCTGACAGGACTAAGTTTGCCCAATACGGCAGCTAAGCTTGACTCTGAGATAGGTGTCTTTCAGACTCTGGCAGATGCTATTAAGTCTGTTTGTGATGGAGGAGAGCTTGCTAGAGGAGCTGAAGATGTCGTTTCCCAGGTATTTCAAAATCCTATATTCGGTACATTTACCGGTGGAAAAGGTGAAAGAGAGGCTTACAAGGCGGTATCTGCTGATTGTAAGGCTCGCAGAGATACATATAAGAACAACTTCCAGAACGTCTTTAAGGAATACAATTTTGCAGAGCTCAAGACTCTGTTCGAGGAGCAGGCGGAAACGTACAAATATACGATGTATTATTTGGCGCTACTCAAGGAATTTGAGCGCATTTATAGTGCCAAGAAGAGAGACCAAGGTGTTATCGACTACGGTGATATAGAGCATATAACGGCAGATATTCTAAAGAATGAAGAGGCAAGAAAGGTGCTCCGTGAACGCTTTGAATTCATATTTGTTGATGAATATCAGGATGTGAATACCCTTCAGGAGTATCTAATCGGCAGCGTGGCACGCGAAGATAATGTGTTTAAGGTAGGTGACGTCAAACAGAGCATCTACAAGTTCAGGCAAGCTGAGCCTCACATATTTGAGGAGACATCTAGGTCATATAAAGACGAACGAAATGAACAAGCAATTCAGATAAATCTCAACAAGAACTTCCGCAGTAACGGGGCCACAATCGACTACATAAACTATGTATTTCAAGACTTGATGGATGGCTATGACGATGACGAGAAGCTATATCAAGGGCTTACGGGGCATCCTGAATATAACCTTAAGCCAGAG
>NZ_CALHTQ010000005.1 GCF_938039775.1 uncultured Mogibacterium sp.
TTGCTTTTCTTTTAAGGTCGGCATAATAGTCAGAAGACCAGGTCTCTAGTTTTACATTTGTTTCAAATAGTTTGATAATATTATGAAATTCTAGTATGTGATTTATATTAAATGGAGAATTCAAGCTTAAAAGAATATCAATTCTGTCTTCAGCAGCTTTTAAGCTAGATCCTGTAGACAAATCACTAGCAGAATAAAAAATTATACCATCATAATCTGGTCTTGATATTTTGCTGCTCATTTAATCTTCTCCCAACTACTGCTGTCAAAGGAATCAGCAACAGGTTATTTATTAAAGTTGGTTTTTGCTGATAAAAATCCATATAAATAAACCATATTTATATGGATCACTTCTTAATCTCTGACGAACTCTGAAGCTTAACGGAAATCGTCATCTCCTTACCATCTCGAATTATTCCGAACTTAACTGTTTCACCTATGCGGTGTGTCTGAATAGATGAAATTAAGCCTTCCGATGTGGAGACTTTCTCACCGTTGATGGACACAACCTGATCTCCCTTCTTGAGGCCGGCAGATTTAGCATTTGATCCATTTACCTCAGCGATGAGAACCGCTGCAGTGCTCTTGCCCGTGGTCTTATCCTTTACGGAGCCGTCATAGATGGAGATTCCGGCCATAGGCTTACCAGTGATAGTCCCATGCTCGATGATATCGTCGATAGATGAAGCGACTGAATCGATCGGTATTGCAAATCCAAGGCCTTCGATACCAGTCCCTGAGCCCTTTGCAACAACTATGCCGACGAGTTCACCTTTGCCGTTAAATAGCGCACCGCCAGAGTTCCCTTCGTTGATTGATGCATCTGTCTGAATAAGCGTACGAGTTCTGTTCTCAAGCTCGATTTTACGGTCCTTGGCACTTATAATACCAGATGTTACAGTACCGCCGAGCTTACCTAACGGGTTACCGATTACAACGGCGAGATCGCCTACAACTAGTTTACTGCTCCTACCGATTGTAACAGCGTTGAGCTTAGTCGCATCTATCTTGAGTACAGCGATATCAGTCTGCTCGTCATATCCAACGACACTTGCAGAATAGCTCTTTCCGCTATGAAGCCTTACAGCAATAGTCGTAGCTCCGTCAATTACGTGATAGTTCGTAACGATATAGCCATTTGACTTTACGATGACACCACTGCCCGCACCCTCACTAGTACCACCGACAGTCGTCATGATTTCGACCACAGAATCAGCATTTTTATTATTAATCTCAGCAATAGTCAGCTTGCTACCTGTAGCGCTCTGAAGTGAAGACGTCGAGAGATTCTTATAAGTTGGAGTTCTGTTAGAGAAGAACACCACCAGACCTGAACTAATCAGCGAAGTGAGCATCATCGCAATTATAAGAGTGATGATAAATAACCTCTTGGTCACGTAGTTTGGATTTTTCTGACCAGGATTATTGATTGCACCAGTAGGGGTGTTGCTGTCAGCTGCCGCATGTCCGGATTGTCCATAGATTCCACCTTCGTGAGCTGCGTGCTTGCCATAAGTAGCTTCAAAAGAGCTGTCCGCCGCATGCTTAGCGTAGTCTGCCTGCTCGCTTCTGGCAAATCTGCCCCTAGGCGCAAGGACGTTGCTGTTCTCGTCAATCAGTACGAAATTCGGCTCCTTGCCATCTCTTGGAAGGAAATCTCCCGCATCTTCTGGAGCATAGCTGCCCCATTCCTTTCTTACAGGAGTGTCTTCTGGAAGAATGACATTCTCTGCATCGTAGATTGATTCCTCATCTTGCCAATATTCATCAGATCTTTTGTAATCCGCTTCTGAATCCTTAGTCTCAAGTGGCTCAGTTACGGAATTGACATCGTCATTTTCAGTTGGATTAGTATGATCAAAATCGCTCATATAGAGTCTCCTTGAATAATATTTTTCTTCTTGTAGCTATTATATATTGAAAAACATTATTTTATAGCTATTTATATGTTTTTTATGTGAGAAATTCCACGAACCGTATCAATATAAGTTGATGAACTACGCATCAAAGTAGTATAATCTATTGATATGATTGATGCATTGTTTGCATCTGAATTTAGCTTATAGGGGGTACGAAATGCATTGCGTTTACAAGGTAACAGATGGAATTTGGTGGATTGGCGGCAATGAGCGTAAGCTCTCCGTCTTCGAAGGGGCTATTCCTATGAACGATGGTATGGCGTACAATTCATATTTTATAGATGACGAAAAGACAGTTGTTCTTGACACCGTAGATAAGTCGGTTGCAGGAGTTTTCTATGAGAATGTTGACCACCTGCTTAATGGCAGACCGCTCGACTATGTAATTGTAAACCACGTTGAGCCAGACCACAGCGCTTCGCTAGAAGAGCTTATCATGAGACATCCAGAGGCGAAGGTAATCGGTAGCAAAAAGATCAAGGCTATGGTTAAACAATACGTGACATGGGATGTTGATAAGTATTTCGAGGAGATTAAAGAAGGCGATGAGTTATGCACTGGTTCGCACACTTTCACATTCTACATGGCACCTATGGTTCACTGGCCAGAGGTAATGGTAACTTTCGAGAAGTCGACAGGATCGCTTTTCTCGGCAGACGCGTTCGGAATCTTTGGCGCACACGATGGAAACATCTTTGCAGACGCTTACGATTTTGAGCTGGAGTGGTTACCATCAGCTCGTAAGTATTACACTACAATCGTAGGTAAATACGGAACTTTCACTGAGAAACTTCTCGGCAAGGTTGGAGGACTCGATATTAAGAGAATTTGTCCGCTTCACGGATTCATCATTCGTAAGGACTTTGAGAAGTATATCAACGCATACCTAACATGGGCGCGTTATGAGTCCGAGGAGAACGGGGTTCTCATTCTATATGCTTCACCTTATGGCAACACTAAGAACGCAGCAGAGATTCTAGCTTGCGAACTTGCGGAGGATGGAGTTACTCGCATGAAGCTGATGGATGTATCACACTGGGATCCAATGGATGTGCTTCCACAGGCATTCAGATACAACCACATCGTAATTGCATGCACAACTTACAACAATGGAATCTTCGTTAAGATGGAAGAAGCTCTCGGTGAGATGAAATCTATGGGCGTGTGCAACAAGAAGGTCAGCATCATCGAGAATGGTTCATGGAATCCTGTGAGCGGGAAGCTTATCAAGGAGTTCTTTGAGGGAATGCAGAATATTGAATTTGTAGGAGATATTGTAACAATTAAGTCCTCTGTAAAAGAGGAGTCGGCCCAGGCTGTTGCAGAGCTAGCGAAGGTAATCGCTGCATCTGTCCAGGCCGAGGCATAAGAGGGGATTAATGGCAGATAAGAAAAGTGTAAATCTTGTAATCTCGAACAACCAGTATACTGAGCAGCTAGTTCCGAGTGGGCAGACATATAGAAGAGCGCTCATACTGGAAGACAACATTGAGGTGACTACTGAGGGATTCCTGTACAACAAGGGTAAGTCTACATACATCACTTACGATGAGATTGAAGATGCTGGGCTTGAGAACACCAAAACCATATTGAAGCTTGAAGGAAGTGATAAGCTTCAGATTAGAAGATATGGCAAGGATGACGGCGCGGGCATGATGGATATGCAGCTTGAAGAGGGCGTACTCAACATTACGAGATACATTATCCCGGCTGGCAATCTAGAGATGGAGATATACACCAATAAGATTGAGAGTACACTCGATGAGGAAGGTTTCGGAAAGATCTCAGCAGATTACAAGATCAAGATGGAGCCACATGTCAATCTGAGGAATAAGCTTGAGATAGAGGTCAAGCCTTGCTAACAATGCACGTAGCGTGGCGAGGGCTCGCGAATAAGATTAAAATTATATAGCGTTAAATTGGATTTAGAAAGGACCAGAAGCAAATGGGATGTGTCGGTTTTAGTGCGGAGAAATACATCGAAGAGCAGTCGAAGTATATCCTCCAGAGGATTCAGGATGGAGACGGCAGACTGTATCTTGAGTTTGGAGGAAAGCTTGTTCAGGACAAGCACGCGATGAGAGTGCTGCCTGGCTTTGATGAGAATGCCAAAATAAAATTGCTTAACCGCATGAAGGACCAGACGGAGATTATCATCTGCATCTACGCAGGAGATATAATTTCCAGCAAGACGCGACAGGATTTCGGTATCACATATGACCTTGAAGTACTGAGACTCATCGACGCATTCCGCAGCTACGACCTTGAGATAAATTCAGTAGTCGTAACTAGATATGAGAACAACCCAGCGGTTAACATGTTTATCAACAAGCTGGAGAGAAGAGGAATTCGCACTTACAAACACAACTATACAAAGGGATATCCGACAGATGTTGACACAATTGTCAGCGACGAGGGATATGGTGCAAATCCATACATCGAGGTTACGAAGCCGCTCATCGTGGTTACTGGCCCTGGTGGTGGATCTGGAAAGCTGGCTACAGCGCTGTCTCAGGTTTATCACGAGTACAGACGTGGAACTAAGGCTAGATATGCGAAGTTCGAGACTTTCCCAATATGGAGTATTCCACTAAAGCACCCTGTAAATATCGCTTATGAGGCGGCAACTGCCGATCTTAAGGATGTGAATATGATAGATCCGTTCCACCTTGAGGCATATGGTGTGACGGCGATTAATTACAACCGTGATATTGAAGCTTTTCCAGTTCTTAAGAGAATTCTCGACAAGATTACGGGAGATGCTAGCGTATATCAGTCTCCGACCGATATGGGTGTTAATCGTGCGGGCTTCGGAATTATCGATGATGATATATGCCGTGAAGCAGCTAAACAGGAGATAATCAGAAGATATCTGATTGCAGAGGTTGCATATAAGAAGGGGAAGATTGACGAATCAGTGCTAGAGCGCACAAAGCTCCTAATGGAAGAGGTTGGCGCTACTCGCTACGACAGAAAAGTCGTTGCGCCAGCAGAGGAATATGCGGAGATGAAGCGGGCGGAGAATGAGCGCTATGAAAACGTAATCGTAGCGGCTATCGAACTTCCGGATGGTAGAATTGTCACAGGTAGAAGTTCAAATAGGATGGCGGCGTCAGCAGCTATGATTCTTAACGCTGTAAAGACATTAGCGGGCCTTGCAGATGACATTCCTGTAATATCAGCTCAGGTACTAGAGAACCTGCAGAAGATGAATGTGGAATTCTTTGGAGATAAATCTGCTCTCAACTGTGAGGAAATCATCATGGCGCTGACGATGTCGACTATGACAAATCCGACAGCCGATTACGCGCTCAAGGAACTATATAAGCTTCGTGGATGCAGAGCTCACAGCACTGCAATTCTGAGCGAGAGGGACGAGCAGACACTGAAGTCGCTGGGAATAGATGTGACTTCTAACCCAGAGTTCTCGACTAGCGATCTGTACTCAAAGTAATTGATTTATAAAGGGATATATTGGGCAGCAGTTCTATTTAGGGCTGCTGCTTTTTATACACTATTTTAGTTAATGGCGATTTTAACTCGCTAGTGGTCGTGATACACTAGCGAGTAGGAAAAGGTCTGTTATAATAGAGATATAAACTGGCTACAATAGTGAAGCTAGCAATTTAAGATTCAGACAGACAGGAAGGAATAGAAATGGCTGCAAAACGCAGTTTAGATAAGAGCTATGTTGTTCGCAACATAAGGCAGAAGCAAAGATTCAAATATAAGCTCATACTGGAGGGAATAGCTGTAGGTTCGATCGTCGGACTGGTTATTGCGCTGTTCAGAATTATGATTGTGAAGGCTGACCAGGCTCGCCAGATGGCTGTTCAGCTTGTTAAGGTAAGGCCTATATATGCGTTTGCAGTTCTGATGGCATTGATTTTTATTGCCTGGATTTTGGATAAGCTGCTTAGCTATGAACCAGATATTTCGGGGTCTGGCATCCCGCAAATCGAGGGTGAGCTGAAGGGTCTTGAGGATCAGAACTGGCGTAAGGTATTTGTTGCTAAATTTGCGGGATGCGTTCTGGCTATTGGCGGCGGCTTGGCTCTCGGTAGAGAGGGCCCGAGCATTCAGCTTGGAGGCATGATTGGCAAGGGCTTCGCGCGCCGGAAGAAGGCACTGCTGACTGAAGAGAGGATGCTGATGAGCTGCGGTGCCGGCGCGGGACTAGCCGCCGCGTTTGGGGCTCCGCTGGCTGGTGTGTTATTTGCACTTGAGGAACTCCACAAGAACTTCTCGGCTGAAGTTCTTGTATCTACGATGGCTGCGAGCGCAGTTGCGGACTATATCGCTGTAAATATCATTGGGCTTAAGCCTGTATTCGATTTTGATGTAGAACACAGAATACCGCTCCGCCTTTACTGGGCAGTAATTTTGCTTGGTATAATACTTGGCATCCTCGGAGTACTCTATAACAAACTGCTTGATAAGATGCAGGATTTCTTTGATAGATTCGACAGCAAGTTTATAAGCATCGGAATCATGCTCATGATTTCTTTTCTGATGATGTTTATTTACCCGACAGTTCTCGGCAGTGGGAATGACCTCGTAAAGGTCATCAGCGATGGCAAATTCACACTGATAGCACTTGCCATACTATTAGTCGCAAAGCTGTTCTTCTCGACAGGTAGCTTCGGAACGGGAACTCCCGGCGGCATCTTCTTACCACTACTCGTCATTGGAGCAATTACGGGTGGACTTTACTCTACATTTTTAAGCACGGTATTTGGTGTAGAGGAATACTATATCAAAGGTTTCGTAATAATCGCGATGGCAGGTTTCTTCTCAGCTATAGTAAGGGCTCCAATCACAGGGGTTATCCTCATCACAGAGATGACTGGAAACTTCATGACACTGCTATCACTCGTGGCAGCATCGCTCGTCGCATATGTAGTTGCAGATCTACTTGGCGGAGAACCAGTATACGATCAGCTTATGCACAGGAGACAGCGAAAGAAGGTGGAGAGCGGATCAGGCACACACGACCATGATTATTTGACGGATGTCTATAGTAAGAGTGACAAGAAGTACGTCAAGAAGCGCATCTCGATTCGAGAGCGCAAGGTCGTAATTGATTCTAGCATTCACATCGGTTCAATGATGGATGGACACAAGGTCATGGAGCTTGGGCTTCCTGAAGGTAGCCTGATTGTCTCAGTCATGAGGGATGGCAAGGAGATAATTCCGCATGGTTCCACTATTCTAAATGGTGGTGACGACCTAGAGATACTGTGCAGGCTCAAGGACATTGCAGCAACAGAGGCGGTCCTCGATGAGAAGTGCAAGGCGATAGATGCATATTAGACTACCTAACATAATGGCATAAACCAGACTGCCCTAGAGTCACAAAAAAGGAGACAAAGGGTCATGAATTCAGTAAAAATTAGAAATATCGAAATCGGTTCTGGACTACCCAAGATTTGTGCACCAATTATTGGCGCAACTAAAGAAGACATACTGGTAGAGGCAGAGAACATAGGAAGTTTACCTGTAGATATAGCTGAATGGCGTGTCGATTGGTTTGAGCATGCGTTCAATTTTAGTAAGGTAGAAGGCGTACTGAAGGATTTAAGAAGAGCCCTTGGAGAGACTCCGCTGTTGATGACATTTCGCACATCGAATGAGGGCGGTGAAAAGTCTATTAAACCTGATGATTATGCAGAGTTTATCGTAAGTGCATCTGAGACCGGATACGTTGACCTGGTCGATGTGGAAGTTTTTATAGGAACAGATATCGTAAAAGAAATTATAGCTGGTGCTCACAATGCCGGTGTCAAGGTTATCGGATCGAATCACGATTTTAATAAGACTCCAGACAAAGACGAGATTGTAGAAAGGCTCCGCAATATGCAGGAGTTAGGCGTAGATATACCTAAGATTGCAGTTATGCCAAAAGACATGAAGGATGTAATAACACTACTCGCCGCTACAGAGGAGATGTACAGAGAATTTGCGGACCGTCCTATCGTCACGGTTTCGATGTCTGAAACAGGAGTGTTATCCAGGATTTGTGGTGAAGCTTTCGGATCAGCGATTACCTTTGGCGCAGCCAAGAATGTATCGGCGCCTGGTCAGATGGGAGTGAATGATCTCAGCATAGCATTAAAATTTCTACACGAGCATCTACAATAAAACCGAAGATACATAAAGCCTTCTAATTGGAGAAGTTCAATTAGAACTGCGCAATTAATGCAGCTCATTAAGCAATATTAATTATAAAAGTAATGCCTTATAGACCAAGACATTGCTATATATTACAGTTTATTCTGAACTGTGCAGCTTCCAAGCTGTCATCTACCCTGAACTTGATACTTAGCTCGGGGTATTTTTCTTCAAAATACTTTTTATTCTCACCACCATTACCGACGGCGTTTGAAAACCACTTAGGAGAAGAGAAAACATCGACTTTTACCCGAGATAGCCTC
>NZ_CALHTQ010000006.1 GCF_938039775.1 uncultured Mogibacterium sp.
TTGAGAAGCATGAACGGCTCGTAGTATTCTCCGAGAGAAAGTCGTAATTGTTCCTGAATATAGTTGTTTTGGTTCAATTTTCCTGTCAGTTGTTCTGTCCAGTCTGACGGCTCCGGATATGCAACGGCATGATATTCCTCCAATTTTGCAAGTTTTGCCGCCTTTGCCAGCGCATCTGCCATATCATTGTACTTATCACCAGAGTGACCTTTAACCTTTACAAAACTAATCTTCATAGTCTTGCGTTTCTCACGGATATAATCTTTATATTCCCTAGTCATATCGAGATTAGCCTTCCATTCATCGTCGGCCCATTTCCCAACACCTAGGTAGTCATGATAGATGACAAGCTCATCGATACCGTGCGATTTACAGTACTCGATTGCTAGCACCGCGCCCTTGATTTCGCCTGCAACATTTCTCAGCCTGCTACCAGCATCATCCGTATAGCACTCGTTAAGCTCTATGGTTTCCCCATCATTTAGAATAACAGCTCCCGAAGCGTAGTGTCCCGTTGCTACATCGTAGCTGCCATCAACATACGCCTTAACTATTCCATCGTCTTGTGGCATCTCTTTTGAATCAACTTCCTCCTTAATAAAATTCGTGGGACTAAGCTTCATGCTTTCGAGCACCTCTGGCCCTACGAATTCTTCCGCATCACTTAGTCTTGCAAATCCCTTGTATTCAGCATTTGGATAGCCATCAACCTGCGCCTTGCATTCATCCCAAGTACCATAGATTCCCGGGACTCTTCCGACCTTCACTGCGTAAAACTTTTTCTTAGCCACTTTACTTCCCTCGCTCGCCTCGAATTTTTTGAGAAATGATTTGCGGTGAATCGGAGAGATTCCAAGAGCACGCAGTCCATCATAATGAGCCGCCGTTCCATATCCCTTGTTGCTTGCAAAACCATAGCCTGGATATTCAGCTTCTATCTCTTTCATAAAAGAATCCCTAGCGACTTTTGCGACTATTGAAGCTGCAGCTATCGAGTAGCACGTTGCATCGCCTTTTATGATTGACCTTTGCGCTATCCCCTCAGCTTCCAGATCAACTGCATCCACAAGAAGCATATCGATGTTCTCGCCTTCAGGAAGTTTTGATTGAACCTCCGAAATCGCTCTGTGCATAGCTAGCTTCGTAGCATTTAGGATATTTATATCATCAATTTCCCTCGCAGTTGCAATGCCGATTCCATAGGCTACAGCACCTTCGCAGATTTCCTTATACAATTTCTCTCTCTGCTTCTCAGTCACTTTCTTGGAGTCATCTATACCTGGCACTCTAAAGTCCGCTGGAAGCACTACGCATGCAGCATAAACAGGTCCAGCAAGTGGGCCCCTGCCGACCTCGTCTATGCCTGCGATATTCTTAATTCCAGATTCTCGGAGCTCATCTTCAATTTGAAGCAGCTCCTGCATCCTCATCCGCTTCTTCTCTTCACGTTCTTGCTTCGCCATAGTCATATTCTTAACTCTTATATCAGCACGGATATGTCTCTAATACAGCATTTATGCTACTTTTGATTTATCCTCTCTAGAGTAATATTTCCAATAATTCCAGCTCTAAATTCATCTAGAATCGTACGTCCAGTTCTCTCGTAGTCAATGCGCTTTCCAGACTGGATAAACCCTCGCTTTAGAGCAATTGCTTCCATGTCAGCGAGTACTGGATCTATAGGTTCTCCATACTCGTTATATTCTTCCTCGTCATCGTGCATAATGCCGTCTAGCTTGTATCTCGCAACAAGTTCATCTGGGTAGTTCGATCTAAGAACCTTCAGTAGTTCATATGCCAGATCTTGAACGTTGAGAATCTCATCCTTAATGCTTCCGCAAAATGCTAGATTGAGTCCGACATGAGGATCCTCGAACTTCGGCCAAAGAATGCCTGGGGTGTCGAGAAGCTGCATACCATTTTCAAGCGTCACCCACTGCTTTCCCTTGGTAACACCAGGTCTGTCTCCTGTCTTTGCACTCTTCTTACCGATTAGTCTGTTGATAAAAGACGACTTACCAACATTAGGCACTCCAACAATCATCATGCGAAGCGGTCTATTGAGAGCACGAGCCTTGTTTCGCTCCAGCTGATATTTCTCAAGCACCTTGTAAAAAGCTTTTATATTGTCACCATTTCTGGAATCTACAGGTAGCGCAATATCTCCAGCTGACTCAAAATAGCGCTTCCACTCCATGGTCGCACTCTTATCTGCGAGGTCGCACTTACCTAGTATTACCACGCGTTTCTTGCCGGAGATAAGTTCATCTATTATTGGATTTCTGCTAGATAATGGAATCCTACTATCTACTATTTCAACTACGAGATCTACAGCCTTGAGATTCTCCTGTATGAGCTCGCGCGTCTTCTTCATATGCCCTGGATACCAGTTAATGTTATTAATCATATTTTCTCCTAAGAAAAATGCATACCACAGCAATATGCCGAGGTATGCATTATTATCCTTGCTTGTAAGCTAAGACTATTTCGCCTTCTTGATTCTTGCAGCCTTACCTGTTCTCTCACGCATGTAATTAAGCTTAGCTCTTCTAACACGACCTCTCTTAACTACCTCAATCTTGTCAACCTTAGGTGAGTGCATTGGGAAAGTCTTCTCAACACCGATTCCCTGTGCAAGTCTTCTTACAGTGAAAGTCTGTGAAATGCCGCCATTCTGCATCTTGAGCACGTATCCTTCGAATACCTGGATTCTCTCTCTCTGACCCTCGATAATCTTAACGTGTACCTTTACAGTATCTCCGACATTGAACTCAGGAACATCATTCTTCTTATAGTCCTGCGTAATCTGATCTAAAATATTCATGGTTATTCCTCCTCTCTCTCAAAGACGTTCGTAGCATGTTTCTTCTTCGAGGCTCACTCGTTACTTGCATCGCTAGAGGACCGTCCGTAATAACTTTTGTATAATATCATACCCTTGCTTTTATTGCAAGGCTTAAAAGCCCTTATGCTTAAAAAAGCCCGCTTTCGCAGGCTCGTTACTATGCTCTTGGATGTGTTCTACTATACACATCTTTGATTCTAATATTAGTTACAGACAGATAAGCAATACCTACAGACATGTCATCAAAACCCATAAGCTCCTGAAGTGTCTTTAGGTCACCACCATTCTGTAAGATATGTACAGCGAAGCTATTTCTAAGAATTTGAGGAGTCATACGGTCCTCGATTCCAATCATACCACCATATTCTTTGAGCATCTTCCAGATGCCCTGTCTTGTAAGCGGCTGTCCTCTGAAGTTAATAAATACATAGCTATCATCTGTAACTTCTGTGCGGGATAATCCGGAATAAGCAGTCTCTTTATATTTACGAAGTGCTTTCTGCGCATATGAACCGAGTGGTACGATTCTGCTCTCACCCTCGCCGTCACGAAGCGTTACGAAGTTCATCTTGAGGTTTATGTCTTCAAACTTAAGACGTACAACTTCAGTAACTCTAGCGCCTGTTCCATACATGAACTCAAATAGAGCTGTATCTCTGATTCCCTTCACGGTCTGATCAGGCAAAGCTAGCAGCTTCTCCACTTCTTCAACAGAGAGGAACTCAATCTGTCTCTTGTCATTCTTTGCAGACTTAATCTTGGAGAATGGGTTCTCTGTTACCTCCCCTGTTTCAATTCCATAGTCATAAAAAGTTCTCAAAGACGAAAGCTTACGATTGATAGTAGCCTTAGACTTGCTTGCATTATTCAAATCTAGGATATAAGCAATTGAATCACTTTCCTTGCAATCAGCGAGCTCTTTGCCACTATGATTCTCAAGAAATCTCGCAAATGCGATAACATCCCTCTTGTAAGCCACTAATGTATTGTCGGCTTTCCCTTTTGTATCACGTAGATACGTAATAAATTCATTAATCATAACCTACCCCCCGTTATAACTACATGCACCTAGTCTAGATAATCCCCGCATTTTTAGCAAACAGCACACCTGCAACCGTTTTGCCATCTTCAATATCACCGGACATTATCTGTCTAATGACCTCTTCAGGTGTCATCTGAACGATATCGATATCCTCTGTCTCATCGAAATCGGTTTCCCCTGGGCTGAGATTATGACAAGCATAAAACTCTAGCACCTCTTCTGAATAGCCCACACATGGAGCCATTCTAAAGAGTTTAACCAATTGTCCCGCTGAATACCCAGTCTCTTCTCTGAGTTCACGCTTCGCAGCATCCTCAAACGACTCTCCGGGATCGACCTTGCCTGCTGGCAGCTCAATCAACTGCTTTCTAAGAGCTTGTCTCCATTGTTTTACAAATATAATTTTGCCATCTTCTGTAATCGGTATAAGTACAGCAGCTCCCCCATGTACAACGATGTCTCTGTAAGATACTATGTCATTGACTGCTAAAATCTTATCCCTTCTTATGTCAAAAATCTTTCCTTTATATACAATATCCGACTCTAACGTTTTCTCCTCATAAGCCATAAATATTCTTGTGTACCCTCCATTTACTAATATAACTTTATCACAAGTTATACCAATAACTTGCTATTTGTACATAAAAAACACAAAATATATTCTAATTTTGGCTTGAAATTTACGCATTTTTAAGAAATAAGCAAAATCCCTCGTAATTGTACTTAAAAACGAGGGATTTTGCAAATTATTAAATTTTTTGTGTTGCTCTCATATAACACACGCACTCGCGTAAGAAATAAGATACGCTTAAATTTTATCACCAAAAGATTTCCCCTTCAGCACAGCTTTAGGTTTGCTTAGTAAAGTCCTAGGTTTGCTGCAAACGCATACATAAACCTCATCTTCCATTTCTTCCATGTATTGGTATGTGCAAACTCATCGAAACCTCCACCCCGAACCTTAACGCTACTTACCACACCTTGCCTGTAGTAATCAGGAATTTCCTCGAGAGCCCTTTTAAGGCAATCAAGTTTTACAATTGCGTCATCAAGCCTATGGTCTTCATCAGCTTCCTTGCTTGAATTTTCAATGACTTTCTCAAGCCTGTCCATATCTCGTATCACCCAGACACACTGATAATAGACTTCTCTTGGGAGACTATGCTCTCCTTCAACACGGTATTGATACTCTTTCATACATATTCCTCCTTTACACGACAAGTCTAGGATATTTAAAATCAAAAATAAATGGACCTGTGTAAACAGGTCCAAAAAAGTCGATAATAGTTATTTTGACATAAGTTTATATAGTTTAATTTTCAGGCTGAAGGTAGCTGATATACGGAAGCCCCCTGTACTTCTGGTCGAAATCGAGCCCGTATCCGATTATGAATAGGTCATCAACAGTAAATCCAATATAGTCTGCTACAAATCCTGTAGTTCGGCGAGATGGCTTATCTAGCATAGTGCAGACCTTAATGGTCTTAGGATTTCTCTCCTTGAGCTTCTCAAGAAGGAATGTAAGTGTCGTACCGGTATCTACAATGTCTTCGATAATCAGAACATTCTTCTGGTACAGGTTCATATCAGTATCCATCTTAATCTTAACTACACCCGAGCTAGTAGTGCTTGAGCCGTAGCTGCTGGCCTTGATGAAGTCAATACTAGTGTCAATAGTCAGCTCCTTGAGCAGGTCACACATCCAAGGAACAGAACCCTTAAGCGTCCCTATAACGATAACCTCTTCCCCTTCAAAATCCTTTGAAATCTGTTCCGCAAGCTCTTTTGCACGCGCTCTGATCTGCTTTTCTGTGTATAGAATCTTGCCAAAGATTCCGCTTTCCGAAGCCTTAATGTTAGCCATTTGTTCTCCTCCGATCTATTAAACGTCGTACTCTTCAAAGTTTTCGTAGTAATCCAGCAGTTGCTCTATTTCTCCTAACAGAGCATCATGCCCTGTCCTCTTTAGCGCACTAACCGGAATTACCTTATCTTCCTTGCTCATCCCTAAAGTCTTGCGAATCTCCGAGATGTTCTTGCTACGCTGATTAGACGATACCTTGTCAGCCTTGGTCGCTACAACGATGCCATCTAAGTTATAGTACTTGAGATACTCATACATCTGAACATCTTGTGCTGAAGGCTTATGCCTGATATCTACAAGCTGAATCACCTTAAGTAACCCTTCTCTATTCTCGAGATAGCTCTCCATCATGGCGCCCCATTTCTCAGATTCAGACCTCGACACTCTAGCATAACCATATCCTGGAAGGTCAACGATTCTAAATTCGTCATTCACCCGATAAAAGTTAATTGTTCTCGTTTTACCTGGACTACCGCTAACTCTTGCTAGATTCTTTCTCCTGGTAAGCAGATTAAGCAGCGAAGACTTCCCCACGTTCGATCTGCCTGCAAAAGCAATTTCTGGCACACCAGGCTCTGGATACTGTGTAGCTTTGACTGCTACTGCCTCGAGCTCGGATTTATTTATTTGCATCTCTCATCCTCTTTATCTATTTGCTTTTAGCGTCCTTTTTATTTGCTTCATCCTCAAGGATGATTTCCTTAAAGGCATCCTCAGCCGTCTCCAGGAATACGAATCTTAGTTTCTTGCGTACAGAAATTGGAATTTCCTCTATGTCACGCTTATTATCAGCAGGAAGAAGAATCTTTCTAATTCCTTGTCTGTAAGCTGCAAGAACCTTCTCTTTGATTCCACCTACTGGCAATATTCTGCCTCTAAGAGTAATCTCTCCAGTCATAGCAACGTCCCTTCTAACCTTGTTACCAGACAGTGTAGAGAATAGTGCTGAGCACATAGTTACACCAGCAGAAGGACCATCCTTAGGTGTTGCTCCTTCTGGGATATGCATATGTATCTTGTATTGTTCGAAAATACGCGTATCCAAGCCAAACTGTTGGGCATGTGATTTGATATATTCCAAGGCTATTGTTGCTGATTCCTTCATCACAGTTCCTATATTTCCCGTGATAGAAAGATCTCCACTGCCTTTGGAGAAAGCTGATTCTATAAAGAGAATATCTCCCCCTACACTTGTCCAAGCCAGTCCTGTTACAA
>NZ_CALHTQ010000007.1 GCF_938039775.1 uncultured Mogibacterium sp.
TCATTGTTAATCTCCTCCATACAAGTTTTATATGCTTTTACAGGATCATCTGCCTTGGTGATGCTCCTGCCGATTACTAGATAGTTTGAGCCCAATTTCTTTGCTCTTCCTGGAGTTGCAACTCTGCTTTGATCGCCCTTTGCATCCCCAAGTAGCCTTATTCCAGGTGTTACTGTCAAAAATTCCTGCGAAGTTCCCTCATGAATCTCTTCCGACTCCCAAGCTGAGCACACAACGCCATCGAGACCAGCTGCTTGCGCATTTTTCGCATAAGCAATAACTACATTCTTAAGCTCGCCTTCTATCTTAAGTTCGCTATTCATCGTCTCCTGATCTGTTGACGTTAGCTGAGTAACTGCAATGATTTCTGGTCTTTCTCCACAAGGAGCACCTTCTTCAAGACCTTCAACAGCAGCCTTCATCATCTTTATTCCTCCAGCTGCATGAACATTAACCATATCAGCACCAACAGAAGCGATAACCTTCATGGCACTCTTAACTGTATTTGGAATATCGTGCAGTTTAAGATCTAAGAACACCTTATGCCCTCTTGTCTTAATATCCTTTACAATAGAAGGCCCCTCTCCGTAGAACAGTTCCATTCCGACTTTTACGTAGAGTTTCTCTTCTTCGAATTTGTCGAGGAATGAAAGCGCCTTCTCACCATCAGGAAAATCTAGTGCAATTATAATCTCTGGCTTCATCTATATTACCCCTCTTATTTCTTCTAAATTCTTTATTCCTAGCTCTTCCATTCTTGGCTGCAGCTCACTAATTATGCGTGGCATTGTCCAAGGGTCGACCAGATTAGCCGAACCGATTTCAATAGCAGCTGCACCTGCCATTATCATCTCAAGCACGTCATCAGCACTCTGTATGCCACCAATACCGATTACTGGAAGTTCTACAGCATGAAAAACTTCGTTTACCATGCGCTGAGCAATCGGTCTAATAGCTGGTCCAGATAGCCCCGCATACTTCATTGCAGTAACTGTGCTTCTCGTTCGAAGATCGATTCTCATCGCCTTGAAGTTGTTTATCAAACTGATTCCATCTGCCCCGCCGGCTTCACATGCTTTTGCAATCTCAGAAACATCAGTCACGTTTGGAGTCAGCTTCATAAATATCGGAAGCTTAGTCACATCTCTTACTGCTTTAGTAATCTGTTCTGACATCACCGGATCTGCTCCAAATGCTGATCCGCCATGTTCTACATTAGGACAGCTAATATTGACCTCAAGTATGTCCGCATATCCCGATGCATCGAGTTTTGACGCAATCTCAGCAAACTCAGAGATGCTAAATCCACTGATATTGACAATTAGTGGTCCCTGATAAATCTCTTTTAACGCAGGCAAATCTTCTTCGATGACGTGATCTATTCCAGGATTTTGTAACCCTATAGAGTTAAGCATGCCACTAGTACATTCCGCGATTCTAGGAAGATTATTTCCATACCTCAGTTCAACAGTTGCACTCTTCGTCACAACAGCTCCTAAGACATTTAAATCGAATAACTCTCTATACTCCTGCCCGTAGCCAAATGTCCCACTTGCTGGCATAACCGGATTC
>NZ_CALHTQ010000008.1 GCF_938039775.1 uncultured Mogibacterium sp.
TTGATTTTACTATCTGGGGCACAAAAAGTCAACAAATGCACACCATGTATGTTGCCAAGAACATGCCGATTTATTTACCTCTGTCCTTGAGTCTTTCCTTTATTTTCTCAACGATTTCAACATGATTAACAATTCTCAAATCTGGATATGATTTCAGTATTCTGCCCGTACCAAAGAATCTACTCTTGCGAACTTTCTTGTAAAACTCTTCTCGAGCAAGTTCGTAGTCTTTCTTCATCTCTGCTAGCTCTAGGCTAACTTCTGCCCTTCTATCAGCTGCAACATCCCTCATTTCAGCTTCAAACAAAGTGCTTTGTGCCTTATATTCGTCGACTTTCTCCATTGCGCTCAAGGCATCTTTACCTATTCTCGTACTCAAAGAATCGCTAAATTCAGTCATAGATTTCTGCATATCATCAAGGCGGGTAATCCTCTTGTTTAGCCCAAGCGTAATCATTACCGATACAGCAAAATCTGCGATAAATGCGATATATGCGATAAATAATAATACTATACCTATTTTAGAATCTAATAATCCACCAAATACCATTTCGATGAACGGATGAATTTTTCTAACTACAACGAGAATTCCGAAGCCCCATATAATACTGAATTCAAGACATATATACCCGTGATAATTAAACGGTTTCTTGGAGTAGTCCCACCATCTAGCGTGAAAGATTTTTAAAAGTGCATATCCACCAACGAGCTCCAGCATAGTCGATAGTAACATTCCAAGAAGAAACACTTTGGTATCATTTGAAAACGAGCTTTGGTCTAGACCAAACAACTTTACGAGTAGAATTACAAAAAGTGAACCAAAGCCATAGATTGGGCACACAGGCCCATTAAGAAATCCTCTATTCACAACTATACCTTTGCTTACGGCTTGATAAACTACTTCTGTAACCCAGCCGATTACTGCATAAACTAGAAAAAACAGCGCAATATCTGTAAATAGATATCCAGCAATCATATTACCCCCCTTTTACTTTAAACAGCCGAATTCAATCAGCAATTTCTCCTGACTGTCATGTATTATATCACTAGTTGCAATATTGACATAACAACCATCATGAAATAAGTACTTAGCCCTTACGTTATCAATCATATTCATATGCATCATATGCTTTATCTTCGCTATACAAGCATCATCGGTAATCGGAAAGGCAAGTTCAAATCGTTTGTCCATATTTCTATTCATGAAATCCGCAGACGAAATAAATACTTTCTCATCAGATCCACTGCCAAATATGTATACTCGAGAATGTTCAAGAAACCGCCCTACGATACTGATTATCTCGATATTATCAGTGTACCCATCTATACCCGGCAGAATCGTGCAAATTCCTCTAACTATCATTCGAACTTTAACGCCCACTTGTGATGCTTCTGCGAGCTTCTCTATAATCTCGCGGTCAGACACAGAATTTACCTTTATAAAAATTCTGCCTTTAGCCCCCTTCTTGCATTCACGATCAATAAGTTTAATAAGCTTATTTCTCATGCTTCCTGGTGAAGCGATAATACATTTAAATTGCTCATCAATTATTCCGTTAACTGCATTATCAAAGAGCTCTGCAACTTCTTGCCCAAGCAGGCGGTTCGATGTGATAACGGAAAAATCCGTATACTGACGCGCTGTAGTTTCGTTGTAATTACCAGTACCAACTTGGGTTATAATCTCTCGCTCGTCAATTTTACTAAATGATTTTTTGAATACTATCTGACATATCTTGAAATGAACTTTATATCGTTTTGTTCCGTAATAAACCTCACACCCCGCATCTTTGAGCTTAGCGGCCCAATCCATATTGTTTGCTTCATCAAATCTTGCCCTTAGCTCTACGAGAACTCTAACCCGCTTACCGTTACTAGCAGCCTTAATTAAATATTCGAAAATCCTGGGGTGGCTAGTCATCCTGTATATGCTTATTTTTATCTCTTTAACCTTGTTATGAGAAGCTGCTTCCTTTAGTAGATTAAGAAGATTATCCATAGAGTCATACGGATATGCATCTAGCAAATCCCTTTCCATAACACGCTCTATAACACTTGAAGTTGACTTGTTTGTCGAGCTCGCTGGTGAAAATTCACGATATGAGTTCTCGGTAATTATGCGGCTAGATAAATGATTTTTTAAAACTGCTAGATGATTTAATGACGGTATATTCGAGCACTGCACTATTTCACCTGATGATATTGCGAGTATTTCTGCTAGTTCCCCAATGAGGGTATCATCAATACTTTCGGAATATGAGAAGGCTCCAACGAAATCGGAACACACACGTTTGTCGAGCATCTTTTTTATGCGCTCTACGGCACTTGCAGTGAGCTCAAAATCATCATATTCAAAGTCGATATCCGCATTTCTAAACGCCCTAAAAGCGATAAATTCCTTTGGTTCAAACGGAAAGCAAATCTGCTTAAGATATAGTCTAATCAGTTCAAGTGGGAGTAACAAACATAGCCCTCTAGAATTTTTTATAACTACACCCTCTAGAAGCGATCTTGGAATTTCAATAAGCATTAGTTTCCTATTGTTATCAGCATTAGTCTCAATGAGAATGTAATGATTACCATCCTTTATAAACTCTGACATCTCTTTTTTTTCTAGAAAACACGGTTTAATGTCAGAGGCAAGCTTCATAAGAAATTGTCCATCTAAAAAGTCGTAATCTACTTCCGAAAGTTCCTTGTGCGTACCACAAAAGACGCCAATACTTTTCAAATCATCATAAATCTGATTGATTAATGCCTCAGACTTCTCATTAATTCGGTTTATCTCTTTCCATATAAGACTAATCTGCTCACCAGAAGTAAGCCCCGACATCGAGTCGCGAGCTACTGAGTCAATTTTTCTAAGATTATTTAGGCTTCCTACCCTAACTCTTATAAACTCAGCAAGATTGCCCTCGTAAATCAAGCTAAACTTAATCCGTTCCAGAAGCGGATTTACTTTATTAGAAGACTCATTCAAAACACGCTCATTAAACTTAAGCCAGGAAAGCTCACGGTTTTGCGTAAAACCCTCGAGATAAAGCTCACTCATTTGAAGCTCCTCTTAATTCTTGCTCAGTTCTTCTAGTTTATTCATTAGAAATCCTTCTCTTACTCCAGATTCTGAAACTGTTATCTCATCACAGCCAAGCTTATCCATAATAGTTTTTTGAATGCACATACCGGTAACTAGTGACTGAACACGTTCTGGCTTCACTTTGAGGAGAGTTCGAATAAATTTCTTTTGGTCCTTAAAATATAGAGTAAATAGCTTATCATACTCACTAGCGTTTAAAGTTGATGTACTCTTATTTCTATCAAATAGCTTATTTGCGAGTTTGCACGTAGCCCTAACAGTTCCGCCAATTGCATATATATGACCTGGTGATGCCTTTGTATCTACAGGAATCTGAAGTTTTTCTAGCATTTTTTCGGTATCTGCTTTTATCGATAGTAGTTCTTCTTCTGTCGGGAAAATTCCTTCAACATAACGATGATAAGCATTGAGAGATCCTATTGGCATCGTATCTGCAAATAAAATCTCATCACCTTTAAATAAAGAAATCTCTGTACTTCCTCCACCGCAATCTGTAAGCATACCAGTAGCATCACCGATATCTTTCATGATGCCATAGTAATCATATATTGCTTCATCTTGTCCAGATATAACATCTACTTCAAATCCTGCTTCTGACTTGATACGTTCTACAATCTCTTTTTTATTTGTAAGCTCTCTAATGCTAGCAGTTGCTATTGCAAACACTTTAACGTCAGACATTCCATCAACGGCAATTTTAAACTGCTTTAGGGCATCAATCATCACTTCAACACCCTCTGCACTCATCTCATTGTCACTTATATAACCAGCAATACCGCACGAGACTTTATTGCTCATAATCTGATTGAATGAATTATCAGCTTCTATGTTGTAAACTGCCATTCTTATAGTATTAGACCCAATATCAATTATTACATACATATGCAAAATTACCCTTCATGCTTAGTTTAACTTCAGTCCTAGTCATTCTAACAAAATATCTCAACTTTATAAACAAAAAACACAAATTTAAATATATTTTTTGTGTTATTAAATAACAAAATAGAGCGTATATAAGTGCACGCTCTACTCTTCATAAGGTAATTATTCCTCAATTATTACTTACTTGTTCCAAAGTCAACCTTTACGTTTTCACGCTCTACTTCGGAAGAAACTTCAAACATAGGCTTTGCTTCATATCCAAATGCTCTTGCAATGATTGCTGAAGGAAATACTCTGCATTTTACGTTGAACTTTTTTACAACAGCATTGTAATACTTACGAGAATTAGCGATATCATTCTCAACTGATTTTAGCTGATCCATTAGCTCGATAAAGTTATCATTCGCCTTAAGATCTGGATACGATTCAGCAACGGCAAACAAACTTCTTAAAGTACCAGATAGGATATTCTCATTCTCAAGCTTTTCAGCAGTTGTAGATGAATTTCCAACGGCAGATCTAGCCTCTGTCACAGCCTTAAGTGTCTCTGATTCGTGAGAAGCATACCCCTTTACAGTCTCAACCAGATTAGGAATTAGGTCAAATCTCTTCTTGAGATACACATCCATAGTTGAAAAAGCTTCATCACAGCTTATAGCTAGCTTTACAAACCCATTATATGTAGCAATAACCCAAAGCAGCAGAAGTACGACTACCGCTATAACTATCCAAATTACCATTTTTACACCTCTTCTTTATTAAAAAGTAATAACTATTAATATCTATTGATTCGTTATATTAGCACATCAATTCGTTTACTTCAACATGTGAAACGTTTTGAAGTAATATTATCATATAGTCTCTACCATGAGCCGCCTCCGCCACCACCGGAGCCGCCACCAGAGAAACCACCACTACCAAATCCGCCGATTCCACCACCACTATCAGCATGTGCGGCAGCAATTCCAGAATACGTGCTATGCTGAATGCTGTTCATTATCATGTTCATCCTCATATAATCGAACGTAGTTGCGTTATATGAGCTGAATCCGGCGTGTTCAGGGATCTTGATGGTATTGAATTTATGTATCCATTTATCCGTTAGTCCTAGAACATATGCATAAGGCAGAATGTTGTAGAAGTAAGATGGTTCGCTTTCTACAAGTTCATTGATTCTATCTAGTTCAGCTGTTTCTATAAATTCTTTAAAACCTAATATCTCTCCATAAACCTTGCGATTGTATTCGGTTCTGCTCTGGATATTCGATAATAGTAAAGGCATAGCGACTGTATATACGACGAGTATTATTAATAAGTACATCTCCCTTTCACCTTTACCGGCAAAATACAATGAGTTTATCAGGGTGCTCATGTACACAAAATAAATTAATAGCCATACAATAACCCTAAAAGTTAAACTGCCAGCACCTAAAGATTTACGATAGAAGAATGCATCATTTAACTTACGAAGTATCAGCAGCCATATTGATGCCCAAATACTCAATACGATGACTATTACGAAAATGGCCATTATGCCACTATATTTTGAACCAAACAAAACATCGACGGAACCAGCTCTATATGCACTGAACGCAATGCTAAGCATATAACCCATCGCAGCAATAAATGTAGCAAAAATCCCCTTCGCATCCGAAGCAGTAGATACAATAGCCTTATCTCCAGTATATCTATCCTTTAGCTGCGACTTAATCGTGTCATATGACTCTCCGATTGATTTTCCAGACTCTTTTATGCTAATCGTGCTTCCCACCGCCGGAGCAGATTTTTCATCAAATATTGCATTATACATCTTCTTTACAAAGGCAGGTTCATCGCTCGGTGCTTGTAACGCTTTTATGGTTATTTTTTTCTTCTCCCCTTCAATAATCTGTATATATCCTTTTGATGCTAGGTATAGATATAATGAAGTAATATCCTTTTTATCAATCACACCATCTGCGAGATATCCAAGCTCAGCTGGTGTTATACCTTCAGGCGGATTGAACATTATAGGTGCGACAATATCTGCGTCCTTCTTTCTTGTAACCTTGATATAAATTAATAATATAAGACATATTACAAGTACTGCAGCATTTGCAACATTACTCCATGCTTTACTTGGAGCACCAACCCAGTAACCATCCGGTGTCTTGACCATCAGCGTTACTCCAGAATTAGGGCTAATATCAGAGTCTTCATATGACAATGTGTTATTCGCTTTGTCATATGACCACTTGCTATTATCCTCAGTAGATGAACCATATGAACCTGCATATCCCTTCATCTCGGTGTATTTGAAATCACTTGGAAGTGAAACATTGATTTTTGAAGATGCAATCGATGTTTCCCATCCTGATGGAAGTACATCTACATAAATGTTATTCTCTTGATTACTTTGTATATAATTATAAATTTTATACTTTATAACATATGTTTTCTCACCCGTCACATAAGAGTGAGCACTCCCAATCCTGATGTTAACGTTGTTATCCTTAGTTACTTTAACATCACCGCCTTCAACGCTGATATCCTTGATCTTATAGTTACTAGCAATAGGAATTTTTCTAATAATTCCATGCCTTGCA
This sequence comes from uncultured Mogibacterium sp., assembly GCF_938039775.1. The sequence goes on from NZ_CALHTQ010000008.1 coordinate 6,565, forward strand.
TATCTAAAATCAACTTTTATAGTCTCTGTGAAATCGTAAGAGTAATCCTTATTGACCTTTACATCTACATCAAAGGCCTTTGTAGTATATCCTGACCTAGTATAATCTTGCTCAGCCAATGGAGATGCTTGATTTTGATTGTAGTAGTTTGAATATGAACTAGAGTAAGAATTAGAATATGAATTATAAGAAGAACTCCCATAAACATCACTCTTGATAGCTACACCCATTGTAACCACAAATATCACAACCAGAATCAGAGTTATTTTACTCAGCATGTTCCTAAATGCCTTATGATACATAGTTAACCCCTTCAGTTTTAATCATCTAGATTGTTATTATACCAATAAAGTACGTCTTTAATAATATCAAAAAAAGCATAGCGGTAAAACCACTATGCTCATTTTAATACTTATTTAAGAAGGATTAGTCTTCTACTAGTTCTTTTCTAGATAGATTGATTCTATTCTGGTTGTCGATTTCAGTTACCTTGACAACAACCTTATCTCCAATGTTCATTACATCTTCAACCTTGTCAACTCTATGGTTAGCAATCTTAGAGATGTGTAGCAGACCTTCCTTACCAGGGAGAATCTCGATAAATGCACCGAAGTTCATAATTCTCTTAACTTCACCCTCGTAAGTCTTGCCAACTTCTACATCAGCTGTAAGATACTCAATCATAGACTTAGCCTTGGCAGCACTAGCTTCATCAGAGCTGTAGATACTGATTAGACCTACATCGTCATCAGAGATATCAACCTTGCAGCCTGTCTCTTCCACAATTTTGTTAACATTCTTGCCACCAGGTCCAATTACTAGTCTTACCTTGTCAGGGTGCACTCTCATCGAGATGCATCTTGGCGCATAAGGTGATAACTCAGCTCTTGGTTCAGCAATCTCTTCTAGCATGCTTTCAAGGATATGTGCTCTACCAACTCTAGCCTGTTCAAGTGCTTGCTCTAGAATTTCTCTAGATAGACCATGAACCTTGATATCCATCTGAATTGCGGTAATTCCATCCGGAGTACCTGTTACCTTGAAGTCCATGTCTCCGAGGAAGTCTTCCATGCCCTGGATGTCAGACAGAATTGCATATCTACTGCTTCCATCCTCCTCGACTCTCTCAATTAGGCCCATAGCGATACCTGATACTGGCTTCTTGATTGGAACTCCGGCATCCATAAGAGCTAGGCAAGAGCCGCAAGTTGATGCCATTGAAGATGATCCGTTT
>NZ_CALHTQ010000009.1 GCF_938039775.1 uncultured Mogibacterium sp.
AAGAACCTACTATCATGAAAGTAGCTATGGAAATCCAACCTAGAATTCTGCCGTCGCCCGATTTAACAAGTGACATCGTCAAGCATCCGCTAGACATAACGGCCCCGAAACCAAACATAATGCTGCCAACCGGAAGCGCCACTAACGAAAAGCTTGTAATATATCCATCGGTTACCAATCCTGTAAGAACAAATATGTTATAGAGTATCGACTCTGTAAAAATTGTTGCAAATAGAAGCAGTAAATTATAATTTCTGCTCTCAAGATATACGTCTCTTATTGTGCCCATATAACATATTCTGCTTTTCTTAAGCACAAATCCAAATGCGAGCCCAACTAGTAATCCACAAAATAAAGCCATAATACTCCAATTCTAATTAGTGCATAAATGTATAAATATGTACGTAGATCAAAAGTGATAACACTTACTTTATTTATGAAACGGTTCGTGTATTTTGTCTGTATTCTAAAATACACTATTTACGTACACTATGCATTTTACATTATTTTTTCACCTAATTCTTTCATGTATTTCGCATATGGAAATAATTTATATGTGTCCATGCGTTAATAAATTATTTCAATAATATATCGTTTGATGATTCATTTCGTGTAATAATATAATCCGCATTTACATTAGGGTATTTAGACAAATTTTTAGTGAGGATTATTATTAATGAAGTTAAGACAAATTAAAGAAAGTTCAAATCGCACTGCGAACAAAATCTCATACAGCCGCGGTATCAAGCGATTGCCGTTTCCAATCATACTCTGTGTTGCAATGATTCTGGCAACATCTCTCATCTATTTTTCTGTAGCTACCACAGATGGTGGAGCTGATAATAGCCGTGGATTTAGTTTTCGCAAAGCAATAACACATCAATCTAAAAAGGCAAAAGTTAATGATAAGCGTTCTAAATCTGGAGATGATAAACAGAAAGTAGCTTCTGATACTAGCACGACATCAGTTAATAGCCAGGCTCAGAGCGATAACAAAACCGATTCATCTTCTAAGAAGAAGGAGTTGGATGAAAAGAAAAAAGCTACTTTAGCCAAAGAAAAATCATCTACAAACTCTGAAAGCAAAGGGAAAACTTGGGTTCCTCCTGTGTATAAATATGTAAACCATCCTGCAGAGACACGTACTGTTACGACATACTCGTGTAAAGGTGGCACATTCTCTTCGATGGATGCTCTACGTGATGCACAGCAGAAATATATTAGCCGTAATCACTTGCCTGGATGTGATGGAACTTTCTCAAACATTCAGGAGACTACAAGAACCGAAGTGGTAAAACCGGCTTGGACAGAGAAAGTCCTTGTAAAGGAAGGTTATTGGAAATAATAGCTATTAAATCTCACTTAACACTTGATATTTTCACACAAGACAAAACCCACTGCACCTTTTGGCACAGTGGGTTTTTATTGCTTTTATTGTTTGCTAACTGACTGTCAGCCTGCTCTTAGAGCATTATGCTCTCTTTCTTCTGTATGTAACAACACCAGCAAGTGTTGCACCAGCTAGAACGAACATGATTGCAAATGCAAAAGCACTTGAGCTATCTCCTGTCTTTACGACCTTCGCACGCACTGGAGCTTTCTTAACTATTCCTGGTGTTCCAGGCTTTGGAGTCTTATTGGATCCAGTTACTGTGAAGCATGCAGTTGCGGGATTTCCACATCTAAACTTAGCTTTAATAGTATGCTTTCCTGTGCTTAGGCTTCTGATGTAATTCGCCTTAAGTGTAAGTACGACACTTCCTGGCTGTGCAGTGTAATTCTCTTTATCTACAGCCTTTCCATCTATTTCGATTCCCTGGAATCTGTCGAATACTCTTTCGCCTGGCTGATTCATATCTACTAGAGGATTCTCTATTTTAAATAGCAGATCTCCACCATTCCACACTGCATCGTTACCTACCGTAAATCTGTAACCATCCTCAGTATTGACAGGGTCTGGCTGTGGTGCTGGCTGTGGTGTAGGTGTTGGCACAACTGGCTGTGGCTGTGGAGTAGGCTGTGGCCTTACCGCATCATTCTCATCTGCTTCCTGAATAAGTATAAATGACATAGCAGGTGCATCCTTAAAGAAATCATCATATGTCTTACCACCGTCAACTGAGTACTTAAATATGTAACCGAGTCTCTTTCCTGTCCTGTTCTCAGGAATTGTTACATAGCAATTACCAGCAGTGTTGTCCTTTACATTAAGAGTTGCCTCTATATTCGTCGGCTTAAAGTTTGCTGTGTTACCTCCGGATTCACCTGAATATAGCTTAAGCTTAATATCATGTCCATTATCAAGCTGTAAATTATATCCACTTGCACTTATTTTTAAGGTTTTTCCCTCTTTAGGAACCAAGTTAGTAGTTGGTACTCCTTCGTACTCAATGCCAACACGGCTAAGAGTCTTTTCAACCTTGATATTTGATACTCTGATATCTTCAGTGTTCTTTATATTTTCATCGTTTACGTCTACTAAAGAACCCTTCTTGAATACCACACCTGTATACTCTTTCTTCTGTCCAGCTAGAAAACGTATAAAGATAGTGTCATTTAAAAATCCAAAGTCATCATTAGGTCCTAAATCAACTTCCCTGCCATCAGAAGTGAGCAACTTTACATCTGCTTTACGATTCTGTGGAAATGGGTTAACTTTGAGCTTGCGATCGAACTTTACTCTAATCTCCTGTGGTGCAGCCCATCTTGCATCAACTGGCTTAGCATTGAACTCAGCTGCTGAAACGCTCGGTAGTACAGCTCCACTGGTTAGGAGTAGCGCAGCCGACAGAATTACTGTTGAAAACTTTTTTAAAAATTTTCTCATGTTACGGTTCCTCTCGTTTTTCTTAATCATTTTGCTAATAATGTACCCATTTATTCTACTATAAATAACTATCTATTTCTATAAATTAAACTAAAATAGTCTTGATTAAACGTATTAATTATATTCATTTCCTGTTGTTTCCCTTTCTTATTTTTGATAAATATAATAAAAAAACACTGTACCCAATTAGAATACAGTGTTTTGCACTGATGTAATTCTTACAAATACATCTTTATATATTTTATATTATACCCTTTTTCGTCTGCAGAAGTAAATACTTGCAAGAGCTACACTTGCCATAATTAAAGCAACTGTGTATATAAAAGCACTTGAGCTATCGCCAGTCTTTACGACCTTAGTGCGTACTGGAGCTTTTTTAACTACTCCTAGTGTCCCAGGCTTACCATTTCTTCCTGGCTTGGTTATCGTACCAGCTCCAGCATTTGGCTTAAATCCAGCAACAATGAAGCTAGTCTCTACAGCTCCATTTCTAAAGAAAATCTTAGCATTGTGATTGCCGTTAGCGAGAGTCTTAAGATAAGACTTCTTGAAAGCAACTCTAGCGCTTCCCTTTGTCACCGTGTAGTTATCAGCAGATACTAATACACCATCTACCGTAACGTGTGAGAAGTTGTCGTAAGTGTCTTCATCGTTTGACTTTTCTTTTACCACAATCGTGAAAGTCTCGTCTTCTCCGTTCCACTTCAAAGAATCTCCGTTTACAACGTAGTACTCGGCATCTGGAGTTTCGCCGTACTCGATTACATTGTTGTAGATAGACATCGTATTCATCAGGAACTTGACCTTATCTCCGTCCTGGCTGAACTTAACCTTAACCGGCTTTCCATCCTTATCGATGTAATATACCTGCTTTACATTCTTTCCTGCAGGAACTTTACGGGTTACTTCAAATGATCCATGCGCTAACTTCGAGATTTCCACACGAGCCATGTTGATCGTGTCAATATCTACAACCTCATAGTCTTTTCCTTCAAATCCAGTTACTGAGTTATTCGGCAGAACTCTCTCATTCAAAGCGTACTTGCCCTCTGTTCCGAAGTTTAGTCCAGTGAGCTGCACATTGTCGTCATAGCTAGATATAACTGAGTCGTGCTTATGATCATCAGCCTTGTCAAATACTGTGAGCGAGAGAACATTTCTACAGCTCAAGTGGTCGTAAGGGTGCTTGCCAGAGTTCCACTCCGATTTATCCTTTACAGTAAGCGGAAATGAGTCCATTGCATATGTATTTCCATCAACTTCAATCATGTAGTTGTTGTCCTCGATGAGGTCACATTCGATAAATCCGTCCTCGTCTGACGTTACCGTCACTGTGTCGATTGGGCTGGTGAGCTTGAACTTCACGTTTGGCGCTGGCGTCTCGTTGCCCTGCTTATCCTTATAAAAAACTGGTAGCTGAACCTTTACTCGCTTCTGGTTATCCGTTCCAGCGGTAGGCTTAGTGCTCTTTGTTAGCACTAGCTTATCTACGACTTTACCATCGATCTTGTAGTTCTGTGGTAGAGCTCCATTCTTGTTAAGTGTGATGTATGCGTTATCCATCTCATATTCGCTGTCGTGAATAGAAATAATATAGTTATTATCTTTAACTACAGATAATCCCTTGAGCTTCGAATCTGCAGAGACAACATTAGCCTCATGCTGCTGTGTTGTGCTGTTGTAAACGGAGAACTTAACCGACTTATTTACAGGAACTTCGTGCCCATTTACCTTTTCATATATAGGTAGCTCAGTTAGCTTAACCTTCTCAGATTCATACACCTTTGCATAGTCAGAAGGCTTGTATTTGCCATTCTCATCAGGCTTTACAGGTGTTTCATCTTCTTTAGGTCCCGATTTATTAAGCTTCTTCCATAGATCCGGATAGATATAAATGTCCATTACCGTTGCCTTGGTTAAGTTCGGCTCAAAATCAGTCTCGGGATACGAGATATACACGTCGTCTTCCGAGTACTTACTTATGTCTACACCGTTGATAGTAATTGGATTTTTTGCATTGATGTCAAATACGTTTCCATCCTTTAGAGACACGTATACATGAACGTTTTTCTTCTGGAACTTAACGTCCACCGTTTCAGCGTAGTCAGGTTTCGACGATGTGAGTTTGCCATCTGCTTCAGCGATATCTAGGCTTAGAGATACTGCATTTTCCTTAGGCTTAGTGTTATCGCTGCTCTGTCCACCCTTCTTAATCTGCTCCCATGCTTCGGGGTAGATGTACAGGTCGAGCATAGCCGTCTTCTTAACCGACGGATCGAAGTCAGTCTCAGGATATGAGAATATGACAAGCGAATCCTTGTACTTATTCAAATCAACACCGTTCATAGAGATATGAGCATCGCTATCTACCTCAACCTCTGAGCCTGGCTTGAAAATCATGTTAACTTTAACAAACTTCTTCTCATGCTTTGCCGTAATTTCTTCGACATTGCTCGGCGCAACGCAAGTGATTTTGCCATCTGCGTCTGTAACCTTAATCTCTGTCCTCGCCTTATCCTGCGCAGCTACTGTCCACATAGTCGCTGGCATCATTGTAAAGACAAGCATTAAGGTCATCAGAGCAACTATGACTCTGGTTAAATTCTTTCTTAAATAAGTCATTTATTCTCCTAGCTTCCCTCTTAATTAATAGTAGTAACTAAAAAGCTCTTAATCATTGACTACTTTAATAAGCAATCTTGGATTAAGAGCTTTGAGATATTAGTTTACCATTCAAAAATTTGTTTTTTAAATAGATATTTTCAATGTAGAATTAGTATAAATATGCATTTTCTATCTACCACTATGATCGAATCCCTTAGAATCTACGTTGTCATTATTAGGTAAAATAACACGTGAGTTATTCAGAATCTCAATCTGTTTCTTCATGTCATTAATGCAGAGCATCGCTAGATTCATTCCGAAATCCTGTCTAAGCACTAGTCTCTGTACATCGATATCCTTGATATTCTCTGGCATTGGATATGCCGGTACCATCCAGCCCTGCATACGTAGACGGTCTGCTAAATCATAAAGTGTCCACTCTACATTAACATCACTTTTGAGCTTCCAGCAGACAATTGGAATCTGCTCTGCACCCTCAAGCACTTCAAAAATGCCCATCTTCTCAATCTCGGAAGCCATGTATCTAGCAACCTCTAGGGTCCGCTCATGGATTTCTTTGTATCCCTTAAATCCATTTCTAAGCAGCATATAATACTGTCCGACAATTTGCGAAGCACTATGAGAGAAGTTAATCGCCATAGTTGCTTCTTTACCGCCGAGATAGCTTACCCAGAATATTAATTCCTCAGGGAGAGCTTCCTTACTGCGCCAGATTACCCAGCCAACTCCTGGATATACAAGCCCGTACTTATGTCCAGAAGTGCTTATCGACCACACGTTCTTAAGTCGGAAATCCCACTCTAGTTCTGGATCGATAAATGGAGTGACCATACCACCGGAAGCAGCGTCTACGTGAATCCGAATTGGCATATCAGGATGTTCAGTGTTATACTTCTCGACAAGATTATCGAGAGCCTTTACATCATCATATTTCCCTGTGTAAGTTATACCAAGTATAGCTACAATCCCAATAGTATACTCGTCAACATAATCCATTACCGTATCCATATTTAATGACATGTGATCAAGATCTATTGGCACAGTTCTCATCTCTATGTCCCAGTAGCGGCAGAACTTCTCCCAGCACACCTGGTAAGCCGATGAAATTACGAGATTTGGTCTTCTCTTAGTAAATCTATTTACACCAGCTGCATCTGCTAGCTTTTTCCATCTAAATAGCATTGATAGTCCACCGAGCATGCACGCTTCAGATGAACCAACCGTTGAAGTTCCGAGCGGTTCTTCACTTTTGTCTACATTCCACAACTTTCCAATAATGTCTACGCATCGATTTTCAAGATCTGCGGTCATTGGATATTCATCCTTATCAATCGCATTCTTTTCAAAATTCTCAGCCATCAGTTTTGTTGCCTCTGGTTCCATATATGTCTGACAAAATGTTGCAAGATTCTGTGTCGCATTACCCTCAATGCTTAGGTACTGTCTGATCATCTCTGCAGCTACTCCTGGTGCAACTGGCTCATCATTTATCTTATCCTTTGGCATTGCAGCACCGCTAGTCTCTGTACCGAAAATAGGTGTGCGGTAACCCGTATCATCATTCAAAGAAGATAGACTATCATTCAGTTTTACTTCGTTATTTTCCGAATTTCTCATTTCAGTACCTCTTTTCATCATTAATTGACAATGGTTTAAAACATTTTACTATCTTTTGTTTGAATACACCATATCTACTGATAAATGGTTACTTTTCATCACCTGTAGCTTTTCCGTTCGACGACCATCTATGCCTATTTGAATAGATAATCAATGGTGCAGCCATCGAAACGATAAAGCATACTATCAACACTATTTGATATACCCTGTTATCTGCAGCAGTAGGGTCGTAACAATCCATTCATTTGTGTCGTCTTTTATTTCAACATGTTGTGTATACGGTTTGAGACCATTTTCATGAAGGGTATCGACATAGGGGGTTGAAACACTCTATGATTCTAACTACATTATGTTTGTTCATTGAGCTAGTTTCCATTCAAACTGCTTTTTTTTATCTCTTTCTTTAGCTTTGCTCGCCATGAAGCTTCTAGGTTCGGATGAAATTCTCCCGCTCTAAATGACTTACCGAGATCCGACAGAGCTGCGTTTATCTGTTCTGCTGTGCTGTCTCCGGTGCTGAATAGGTTCTTTGTGGCATTTTCTATATCGTAATACCTTATGCTAAAAGAGAAAGCTCGAACATGAGCTTTTTGAAAACTGTCTACTGACTTTGCTTTGCTAAACGCTCCTGTTCCGCTAGGCGCTCCTTTTCCGCTTTCTTATCCATCTTGAACTGCTTGCGGAATTCTTCTGGACTGCTTGGAAGTTTCTTTATGTCTGATTTATTATACATGAGATAGTAATT
>NZ_CALHTQ010000010.1 GCF_938039775.1 uncultured Mogibacterium sp.
TTGGAAGAATTTCTCATCGTATTCTCTATCTTGTGGTATTAGGAGAAATATCGCATCAATCTCCTCGTGTGCCGCAAAGACCGAAGCAGTTCGCTCAATCACCGTAGTTCCCTTGTAACTCATGAGCTGTTTAGGAATCTCCGCTCCCATACGCGTGCCCTTCCCTGCCGCAGCGATGAGCGCAATGTGAGTGACAAGGTGCTTTGCCGGCTTTCTCTGATTATCTGAATTAATATTAATAGCTATTTCCATCCCTCGTTTAGTCTGCGAAGAAATGTTATCTTCGCGAATGTGACCGCTACCTATGAGTCGCTTATCATAATGCTTGTTATGCATGTACTAACACAGTACATTATCGCATTATGGATTGATACGTGCAAATATCATTTTACCTGCTGCCGTCTGTATAACGCTTGTAACTGTTGCCGCCACGTTCTCTGCGATATGCTCAGCCCCATCCTCAACGACAATCATCGTACCATCATCAAGATATCCGATACCCTGCTCGCGGTCTTTGCCTCTCTTAACGATATCGACAAGCATCTTCTCACCGGGTATCACCACTGGCTTAATTGCATTTGCAAGCTCATTGATGTTGAGAACCTTAATATCATTGATTGTCGCAACCTTATTGAGATTGAAATCTGTGGTAATAAGATTTGCATTTAGTTCGCGCGCCAGCTTAATTAGCTTAACGTCTACTTCTGGAATATCGTCCAGATATCTAAGCTTCGCAGTGTTGCTATAAACTTCGACATTAAACTCGCTTCTGATTTGGTTCAAAATATCTAGACCCCGTCTACCGCGTACACGCTTAATGTTATCACTGGAGTCAGCGATATGACGTAGCTCATCAAGCACAAATGCAGGAATAATAATCTTGCCATCGATGAAGCCCGCTCTCATGATATCGAGAATTCTTCCATCGATTATAACACTCGTATCGATAACCTTTGGTGCGCCAACGCCTACTCTCTCCTGTCCGCGAATTGCAAGATTCTCAAATATGGTTTTACTTCCCTTGACTTTAGCCGAAGCTATAGCAAAACCAAAGAAGCCCAGAACAAAGTAAAGACCTATCGTCACTACAGCGTACCAAAGCGGCGATAACAATGATCTGTAGCTCATCGATATGATTAGTGCGATGACAAGCCCTATAACGACTCCAAGCGCATCTATCAGAATAGCATCGATGGATACGTCTTTGAGATCATGCTCGATATAAGATGCGGCTTTCTTCTGTTTCTTGATGAGTGTCGGCGCAAAAATCCTAAAAATAAGTCCGAAAATCATGACAAAAAGCACTAGTGTGCTAAAATCAACGACACTCGTAACAGCAACTTCATTGAATCTGATATTTTCTAGCTGCATCTGCAGCACACAAAACAAAAGCCCTCCGATAATACCGCCTATGACAAACAGTAATACGGAATATAACTTCTTAATCAACTTAGCCCCCTCCTTTCTGCCAAAAAATAAACAATTGCTTTTATAATAAAGGGCACTTGTGGTCTAGGCTGGACGCAACAAGCACCCTAATGGCTAAATGTTAGATTCTACAAGATTATCTGCTTCATCAAGCGAAAGTCCTCCTGCGAGCACTAGTTCGCTCTCGAGAATCTGCTTGGCATTACCAAGCAACTTCTTCTCACCCGTGGATAACTTCTTAATTCTGTCACTACGCACAAGATTCCTCACAACACCAGCAACTTCATATATATCACCCGTGCGAAGCTTTTCTGTATTCTCTCTAAATCTTCTATTCCAGTTGTTAGACATCTCATCGGACTCGCCTCCGAGCACTTTGAGAACACCTTGGATATCCTCTTTGCAAATGATAGCTCTAACCCCCACCTTGTCCGAATTATCGACAGGAACCATCACATGCATCTTGCTATACGGGAGGCTAACATGATAATAGCGGCAAATTTCACCGAGCACTTCCTTCTCTTCGATTTCAGTAACAACTCCCGCTCCATGCATTGGATATGCAATGCTATCTCCGATATTGAACACTACTGCCTCCTCTCTACACATCTTGTACTTAATAAAATTATAGTATAATTGTATTTTAAAAGCAACAATCGAAACTTTATAAATTAGCATAAGGTATAAACGATGTCAATAATTATTTTACAATTATTGTTAAATCTTTTATTTTTCTAGCGTACAAAAAGAGAAAGGCGAACATCGCCTTTCTCTTTAATATTCTGTGTTGCACATAGTTCAATTATGCGGTTTATCTATTGAACTTTCTACGATTTACCAAAAGGATTCCAAGTGTTGCTACAGATACACCGAAGATTACAAATGGTATGAATGGCAGGTTGTCTCCTGTCTGAACCACGCCTCTTCTATTGAATCTGCCTGCCTTTACAGCATATATTCCCTTGCCTGGCTTTTTCCCAGTGAACTTGCTTCCAGAAGCAGAGTTCCTAGAATCATAGATTGTAAACTCAGCAGTTGCAGTTCCAGAAGTTTCATTTACTTCCAGCTTATATCTACCTGGCTTTAGAGTCTTGAGGTATGCAGCCTTAAGCTTAACTCTTGTACTACCCGAACTCTTCTCAAAATCGACACCTTCTACTAGAACCTTTCTGTAGCTTGTACCAGTTACAACAGCAGATTCAAACTCTGATACTGGGGCCGAGGCTCTGAAGTTTAGGTCTCCGCCAAGAGCGAGGTCATAGCTGCTGCCATTTCCTTCGATCATTTTGTTAGGCTCAGCCTTGCTGTATGTAAATGTAATCTTATTGCTAGGTAGAGATGCCACGAATCCGCTATCTAGCAGCTCCTGATCTACATCGCTAGACTGTACAGCATAGCCATCAATCTTCTTACCCTTGATGCCTAGAGAGTAAATTTCCGATACTCCATATGCCTTGTAATGATCTGATTCAGCAATCTTATTGCCACTTTCATCAACGTAGTCAACTTCGATATCTATAAGATTCTGCATCTGTTCTGGTGTAAACAGTTTATCTCCCATGTATCCATTGTTGTGGATAACCATCTTATATTCTGGCTGTGCGAGGTATGTCTTGCCACCATCTAACGATACTGTTATCGTATATGTCTTATCAGCACCGATGTTAGTTGGTGCCATGAGGTCAAACTTCATCTTGTTTCCAGCCGGATCTACGTAGTTAGGAACAGCCTGGAATCTATACATAGAGTTACAAAGCGGAACTGGTGTCGTTGGCCACTCTACACCGTTTTCATCAACAGCCTTAATCTTTACATTGTCAGTGTTCAGATTGCTTCCATTCAGTTCAAGAACTGCAGTTGGTGGAGCATATTCCTCAACTGTACCTTCAAATGTGTCTTCAGCTGGATCGTTATCGTCAGTGCCTGTTAGTGATGACGATGTTAGCGCACCGGGTGTTACCTCTTCTTCTTTGGCAGTTAGCACAGTAACCTTCTTAGTTCCGTTAAATGCTCCTGCGAGGTCGATTTCCTTGCCGTCCACTGTTAGCACAGCTTTATACTTCACATTTTCTTCGCTACCGTTCTCTGGGAGATTGAATTTAAACTCAGCACTCTTTGCAGTAACAAATGAGGTTTCTCCATTCACAACATCGCCAGCCTCATCTACTAGTTTTAGCTTAATGTTAGCTGCTGCTGCAAATCCGCTTCCTGCCAAATCCACAGTCAGCGCACCACCATCACTATCGAACTTAGTCTTCGAGAATACGATGCTGTCTACAACAACGTCTCTGATGCATGGCTCTGCGATGTTCTCACCTAAGATTTTACCCTTGCTGTCTTTTAAAGCACCCTTGTTGATCTTTACATATAGAGGCTTCTTAATATCTAGCGTATTCTTAAGCGAAATGCTCAGAGTTTCAAACTGTGCATCCACGTTATCGCCGTTTCCTAGTGTATGTACTAGTGTTCCGCCATTATCTGGGTCACCGTCATAGATTTCAATCTTTGACTTGCCATCGTCAGCAACAGTTACATTTCTATCTATTGTGACCTCAAGAGTCTTACCGTTATCGATAAATCTTGCTCTGTTAATCTGTGCTGCGAACTCGTCTGGGTCTAGATCACTTAGAACCTTCACATTGACATTCATGGTTGGTGCTCCAGTATTACCCGTAGCATATTCATATGCAAATGTATGATCACCAGATGCACCAAATGTTACTACTCCAGTTCCTGCATCATAGGTTGCATTTGCACCTGTAACATTGCTCACCTTAGATACATCATGTACTAGGTCATGAATATCAACCTGGAGTGCTCCATTCTTTTCCTTACCCTTAACAGTTACGTTCTGCGGAGACACTTCAATACCCTGATAAGCAGAAAATGCTATTAGGTCGAGCTGCTTTAGCTTGTTGCCATCAGTATTCCATAGACTGATATTATTAGATACTGGTTTTGTGATTTCTTCTACACCTGCATTCTTACATGAAAGCTCCTCAAGTGCTGGAAGCTTTGCAGCGTCCACCTTCTCCATTCCCTTGATTGATGTATTGTCAAAATGCAGCTTTCTTAGCGCCTTATTGTTAGCGATATTTAGGCTCTTCACTTTAGTATCACTAACATTTAGAACATTTAGATTAGTGTTTTTGCTTACGTCAAGCTTCTTAATCTGTGTGCCGGAGACGTTGAGCCCAACAAGGTTACGAGCACTGCTCACATCAAGGTGCTTAACTGGTGTATTTTCAATTTCAATAGTTTTTAGGAATGTCTTATCTGCAACGTCTAGCGCCTTCAGCTTGGAGTTACCTGCAGCAAGCTCACTGAAGTACTTGTTATTGGACAAATCAAGTGTATCGATCTCCGTGTTTCGCATCCAGAACAGTGTTAGCGCCTTGCAGTGAGAGAAATCAACAGTCTTCAGCTTTGTACCATTTGCCTGTACCTGTGTGAGATTCCAGTTCTTCGAAAAATCGACACTAGAAATATTAGTATCATTGAAATAGAACTCATATAGGTCCCTGTTATTGGAAGTATCAACCTTGCTAACCGATGTTCCTTCAACGTTAAGAGCCTGTAGCTTCTTATTGTGTGTAACATCCAGCTGCGTAATCTGTGTTTCAGCAACCTCGCATCTCTTTAGATAAGGGTTGTTGCTTAAATTCACGCTAGAAATAGATGTGAATGGCACGGTGAAAATTCTAAGTTCTGTATTCTTAGTCAAATCTACACTTGAAAGTGAAGAGTTGGACACATTAAATACGCGCAGCTTAGTATTCTTGCTCGTATCAACAGACGTAATATTACCATCCCCAGAAAGAGTCAGCATCTGAAGTTCAGGATTCTTGGTAACATCAACCTCATTCAAATCATCAGAATATATGTTTAATTTCTTGAGGTTTGCTAGATACTCAATACCCTTGACTGAATTAATCTCGTAGTCACCTTCACTTACTACTGCCTTGGCTTCGCGTATTTCATCACTGCTTAATATGCCGTCGCCATCAGTGTCGAAGTTCTCGCTTACGAGTTTCCTAAAGCCTTCGCTTGGAAAATGAGCTTCATCGATAGTCACACTCTCGTATGTCTTCGCTGCTTCATTCGCAAGGTCAGCTTGTGTCTCAATCACTTCCGAATCTTCGGATAGGTTAGGGCTGAACGTCTTGTAGTTCTTCTCTGAAACGTTATCCGGATTTATACTTGCTCTATCTCTGACAGCCCCGTCATACATACCTGCATAACTTGTTGTCACAACCTGAGATATAAGAAGCATAAAACACGTAATCAATGCTGCGATTCTACTCTTCATAAATATTCTCCTTAAATTATGTGTCCTAATACTCCATACTAATTCCGTATAATTTATGCAATATAAAGAATATGTCTTCGTCAGACTACTGTCAATGTAGATTAATAATGGAATCTATTGATTTAATACATATGAACACTTCAATAACTCGTATTCTTCAATGGATTTCCACAATGTGAAGATGGGTTGTGATATAATTGTACAAAATTTAGGAACTGTATATTTGAATTAGTGTTTTGTATTATTCACATGATATGAAAGGAAGAAGATATGAAAAAGCTACTTGTTGTAGATGACGAAGCAAAAATCAGAGAGGTCATCAAAGAATATTCAGAATTTAGCGGCTACGAAGTTACGGAGGCTGCAGACGGAATGAGCGCAATTGGGCTATGTAAGCTTAATGATTATGACCTGATTATCATGGATGTAATGATGCCTAAGCTAGATGGTTTTAGCTCAGTTAAAGAGATTAAGAAGTTTAAGGACATTCCCGTCATCATGCTTTCTGCAAGAGGCGAGGAATATGATAAGCTATTCGGCTTCGAGCTAGGTGTTGACGACTACGTAGTAAAGCCATTCAGCCCTAAGGAACTCATGGCTCGTGTAAATGCAGTTATTACAAGACGCGAGGGTGCCGATCACGGAACGAGCAATGTCATGAAATTTGACGGTCTCGAGGTTAACTTTGCAGCTCGTACTATTTATATAGACGGAGAGAGGGTAAACCTTACACCTAAAGAATACGACCTCCTCTTCTACCTTATCCAGAACAGAAATATCGCACTTTCCAGAGACAAGCTTCTTTCGGATATATGGGGATACGATTTCTTTGGCGACGATAGAACTATAGATACTCACATCAAGAACCTTAGAAACAACCTGGGTCCATACAGAGATTTTATTGTTACGCTAAGAGGAGTAGGTTACAAGTTTGAATACGAAGACAAAGAGAAATAAGTGGGACCCGAGCAGCATCCGTGCTATATCGCTGATGTACTTCATGGTATTTGCTGCGGTCATATTGCTAATGGTCTGGTTCATGCAGAGCTTCTTCATGAACACATATTACGAGCGCATGATGGCCCGCGAAGCACAGTCAACAGCGAACAAACTAGGCAACTATTATTCCACTAATAAGAGGAATTTTGATTCATATGCTCGAAAGGCTGCCGACCGAAACGGACTATACATAAGGCTCGAGACTTCTGATTCAACTTCTGAGTATGGGAATAGCGGCTTCTCACAAGGTGGCTTTCCGCAATATCAGTTTGAAATTTCTGATGCAAAAGATAAGCTAAATAAGAGTTCTCTCGGCACTGTTTCTCTTACTGTAGCCGAAAAAGGCAACAAAGCGTCAAGGCTCGTATACGCTACGTATCTCGGAGACCGTTCAGACGGAACTATCCTGTACATGATAGCGCCACTTTATCCAGTGGAGTCGACAATATTGATTTTGAGATCGCAGCTGCTGTACATCACGTTTATAACACTGATGATAGCTAGCATGCTTGCTATCATTATGTCTACATGGTTAACGCTACCAATAGCGAGCATCACAAAGTCTGCGGTGCAGCTCAGCAACGGTAATTATAACGTTAAGTTTAGAGGAGGACTCTTTACCGAGACTAACGAGCTTGCCAGGACACTTAACAAGGCGTCTTATGAGATGCAAAAAACCGATTCTTATCAGCGCGACCTGATTGCCAACGTCTCTCATGACCTCAAGACGCCACTCACAATGATTAAATCATATGCAGAGATGATTAACGATATCTCTGGAGATAACCCTGAAAAGAGAGCTGAGCACCTTGCAGTTATAATTTCTGAGGCGGACAGGCTCAATAAACTCGTGTCTGACATGCTTTCAGCATCGAAGCTTCAGTCCAATTCGGCTGAACTTAACATGACTAAGTTCGATATCGTCAAGGCCGCTACTGAAGTTGAAGAGACTTTCGAAGTCCTTAACCAGCAAGAGGGATATGACATATCATTTAAGAAGTGTAAGTCGGCATACGTATATGGAGATTATGATAAGCTCAAGCAAGTTATGGCAAATCTAATCTCTAATGCGATAAAGTATTGCGGCGAAGACAAGTACGTTCGCATCGAACTCAAGAAAGTCGGTAGGAATGTCAGATTCGATGTAATTGATCACGGTGACGGAATCGCTGCCGAAGAGATTTCTCACGTGTGGGAGCGCTACTATAGAACTAGTGCTAACAGAAACCGCAATATCGAAGGAACTGGCCTTGGCCTCTCCATTGTCAAAGGAATTTTGAGTCTGCACAACGCTAATTACGGCGTCGATAGCGAGGTAGGAAAGGGCAGTGACTTCTGGTTCGAGTTAGCTACTGTTAAGAAGTAATTTCTAAGTAGCTATGTATGTTTCGGCAAGTTTCCAAAACGCATCTATGAATAAAACACAATTAGAATATGAAGCAGGAAGGTGAGTTCTCACCTTCCTGCTTTGGTTTTTGATAATATTAGTTCTAACACTATACGTGCGCAATATTGGTATGCTCAGATATCTCTCTGCTAGTAGTAACGAGATCTTCAACACTAAGATCGTGAAGCTTACTATGTCCCGTAACTCTTGCAAACGTCTTGAGCTCCTCAAGCGACACATTTAGATAATTCGCAACACGCTTTGCAGCAGCCTCCCCTTTGAGTCTAGCACGAAGCTCTGGATTCTGAGTTGCAATACCTACTGGACAAAGTCCAGTACCACAGATTCTATACTGCTGACAAGCTGCTGCGATTAGAGGCGCTGTTGCAACTGCTACTGCATCAGCACCCATAGCTATCGCCTTTGCAAAATCAGATGATACTCTGAGTCCACCAGTGATTATAAGCGAGATATCTGAGTTGATGCTATCAAGGTATTTACGAGCTCTGTAAAGTGCAAATATTGTCGGTACACTTGTTGACTCCCTTAGAAAAAACGGACTAGAACCAGTTGCACCACCTCTTCCATCGATAGTAATGAAGTCAGGTTCAGCATAAACGGCAAAAGCCATATCCTTTTCAATTCTACCTGCAGCAAGCTTGATGCCGATTGGTCTACCCTCGGAACGCTCCCTTAGCTCAGAAACTAACGCCTTAAGGTCAGACTTGCTTTGAACGTTAGGGAATTTAGAAGGACTCTTGATATCCTGTCCAACAGGCTTACCTCTCATCGCCGCAATCTCAGGTGTTACCTTATCACCAGGAAGATGACCGCCCATTCCTGGCTTAGTCCCCTGGCCTATCTTAATCTCAATAGCATCTACCTTCTTTAGGTTTTCGTCTGTAACACTGTAGAGATTTGGGATGTACTCAAATATGTATTTGTCAGCAGCCTCGTATTCCTCAGGCAGCATACCGCCTTCACCGCTGCACATAGCTGAATGGGCGAGTGCGCTGCCCTTGGCAAGAGCAACCTTAGATTCCTTAGATAAAGCGCCGAATGACATATGTGACACATATACAGGGTTCTCGAGTACTAACGGCTTACGAGCATTCTTTCCGATTACCACTGAAGTATCGACCTCATCTTCATCATTTAGAGGCATAGGATCAAGCTGAGCTCCAAGCAGTAGAATGTCGTCGAATCCTGGCATCTGCATCTGTGTCCCCATAGCCGCACTGATTGATTTCCCCGAAACTGCCATCTCATGAATCTCTTTCATATATCTGCAGTTCTCGTCAGTTTTTGCAGTTGCTTTGTCATATTCTAGGTTCGTAGAAGTGCTATCATCCTGCAAAGTCGTATCAGCCTTTGCTGAAGCCGGGGCTTCCTTCTGAGATGTGCTTTCGCCCTCATCTACAAGGAACATAACATCCTTTGGCTGCTTACATACTGGACATACATCAAGCTCTTCAAACGATTTACCTTCTTTTTCCTCATCAAAAACATATCCACAAATCTTACATTTATACTTAGCCATAATTTTCACCTCCATATTTATTTAAGTCATTTTGTCCATTGTATCATTTAATTGCATGCAATTGTGAGCAATCTATGACTTTTAGTCTGACTAAATATGCGGCTACCATGCCTCTAAGGACTCTGGGAACTAGCCTAGCTAGTTCTTACCGATATAGGCTCTGATCGCGTCGCCGAGGCTATCTGCTCCTACTACATGGACGCCTGGAGCGGGCTTCTCTCCCTTGAGGTTGCCCTTGGGAATGATTATGGTCTCGTAGCCGAGGCGCGCCGCTTCGCTTACTATACGGTCTGCATTCCTCACTGTCCGCAG
>NZ_CALHTQ010000011.1 GCF_938039775.1 uncultured Mogibacterium sp.
ATTATCAGTTAGAGCCTCAACAATTACCGCAACTCCTGATGGTCCGTAACCTTCAAATAGTAGTTCATCATAAGATTCGCCAGCTAGTTCGCCAGTACCCTTTTTGATAGCTCTATTGATATTATCATTAGGCATACCTATAGCCTTAGCTTTATCAATTGCAACTCTAAGCGATGAGTTAAACTCAGGATCACCACCATCCTTCGCTGCAACAATAATCTGTCTTGTGTACTTTGTGAACATCGCTGCTCGTCTTGCATCCTGTGCAGATTTTCTACCTGCAATTGTGCCATGTCTACCCACAGGTGGACCTCCTTCTATTCTTTTTCTAATAATTTGCCGTAATATAATAGCACATCATACTAGTTCTTTTCAAGATTCTTGAATGCCGTAGACATCATCATCTTAATTCTATTCAGCTGATTTACGTGGCTTGCACCGGGGTCATAATCGATTGCAACAATATTTGCATCCTCGTCGTAACTACGTAGAACCTTAATCATACCTTTACCCGTTACGTGATTTGGTAAGCACGCAAATGGCTGTAAACAGAGGATGTTTTTAACGCCGGAGTTGATTAATGCAACCATCTCTCCAGTAAGGAGCCAACCCTCACCACACTGATTTCCCACTGAAAGGATATTCTCAGCATTAAGAGCCGTCTCCTCGATGTAGTGATCCGGTTCAAATCTCTTACTAGCTCTACAAGCTTTTCTCGCGTATTCTCTATAGTGCTCGATAGCCTTTAGAGCGGCACTGTTAAATATCATCTCTTTGCGAGAGCCTGACAAATTCTTAAAGTTGAACTGCTTGTTTAACATACCGTATTCAAAGAAGTCGATAAAGCTTGGCACTACAGCCTCTCCACCTTCGGCTTCGATAATTTCTACTAGGTTATTGTTCGCATTAGGATGATACTTTACAAGAATCTCGCCAACGACTCCAACCCTTGGTTTCTTAACATCTTCGTAAATTGGAAGAGCATCGTATTCTTCAACAATCTTCTTGACATTCTTTTTAAATGCGCCTGCTTTACAATCTAAGACATTCTCAACTATTCTGTCATGCCACTTGTGCATAATCTTTTCAGCGCTGCCTTTAACCTTCTCATAAGGTCTTGTGCGGTATAGGCACTTCATTATTAAATCACCATAATTAACAGCAAGCACAAGGCTCAGCCCCATTTTAGGAGTAATCTTGAACCCTGGGTTCTTTTCAAGCCCAGCCGTGTTAAATGATATTACAGGTACCTGTTCCATTCCGAGGTCTTTAAGAGCCTTACGGAGCAATGCAACATAGTTACTTGCTCTGCAGCCTCCGCCAGTCTGGGACATGAAAACACCAACCTTGTTAAGATCGTATTTACCAGACTTTAAAGCAGCTATAATCTGTCCTAACGTTACTATTGTAGGGTAGCATGCATCATTGTTGATGTATCTTAAGCCCTCTTCCTCCGAGTTCTTAGTAGCCTCTGGTAGAAGTTCCGCCTTGTATCCAGCTGCTCTTAGTATTGGTGTAAAGTACTGGAAGTGAAGTGGTGACATCTGAGGTACAAGTAGGGTATACTCGTCCCTCATCTCCTGTGTAAATAAAACTCGCTTATACGGTTCATTTAGACCTTCGGAGTGTGTACCAGCCTTATCTCTTTCGTCCAAGGCCGCTTTTAGCGATCTAATTCTGATCTTTGCAGCACCAAGGTTTGAACCTTCATCTATCTTAAGCACTGTATGAAGCTTGTTATTTTGTCCGAGAAGCTCGTCAACTTCATCTGTAGTAACAGCATCAAGACCACATCCAAATGAATTTAGCTGAACGAGTTCAAGATCGTCTCTCTGTCCTGCAAATACAGCAGCCTTATATAGCCTTGAGTGGTATGTCCACTGGTCGAGAACTCTTACATCACGAGCGAGATCAACCTTATCAGAAATCGAATCCTCAGTAAGCACAACCATGTCCTGCTGGTTTATAATATCATTGATACCATGATTTATCTCTGGGTCAAGATGATATGGTCTGCCTGAAAGGATAATACCCTTCTTGTTATTCTCTTCCATAAACTTTAGTGCCTTGTCTCCAAGCTTATTTATCTCCTCCTTAAACTCGCGATAAGCTTTTCTGCCAGCCCTAATAGCCTCTCTAAGTTCGGTTCTAGACAGCCTTAAATCGAATAAATCATATGTTCTGGTATCATTTTCAAATCTATTAATTGAGTCTGTATTCTTCGCTCTATCAATATCAATTTTTCTCTTACCCGAGAAGAATTTATAAAGCTCCTCAACCATTCTGTCGTCATTATCATAAGGAAGGAACGGATGATAGAACTCGACTTTGTTCTCGTAGAACAAGTCAGCCATATTCTTATCTATAAGCTCTGGATAAGTAGCAACAATTGGACAATTATAGTGATTTGCCGCAGTCTTATCTTCGATAACTTCGAAATTAACGCATGGATAGAATATCTTCTTCACACCCTTGTTAACAAGCCATTTAATATGGCCGTGAGTAATCTTCGCAGGATAACACGCTGTATCAGAAGCAATGCTGTCCATACCTGATTCATAAAGTTTCTTTGAGCTCTGCGGGCTTAATACAATGCTAAATCCAAGAGTAGTAAAGAAGCTGTGCCAGAACGGATAGTCTTCATACATGTTAAGTACACGAGGAATTCCGATTACACCACGCTTTGCTTCTTCCGCTCTTAGATTCTTTCTTCCAAAAAGCAGCTTCGTCTTTTCTTTATATAGATCAGGGTTATTGCGAGGTTCGATAGTTTCGCCGGCACCCCTTTCGCACCTATTTCCCGAAACATACTTGTTTCCATCCGAAAATGATGAAATAGTCAATAGACAATGATTACCACACTTCTGACATCTATCATTACTAGTCTCTACAGCAAAACCATCCAGTTCATCCTTAGATAGAACTGTGGATTTAGCACCTTCAACATATTCATTAACACCAATAATAGCAGCTCCATAAGCGCCCATGAGACCTGATGCGTCAGGCCTTACCACGTCTTTTCCTAAAACGAGCTCGATGCTTCTTAAAACCGCTTCATTTAAAAATGTACCACCCTGAACGACTACCTTGTCGCCTGTTTCACTTGGGTTTCTAAGCTTCATAACCTTATATAAGGCATTCTTTATGACAGAATATGATAGTCCGGCGGAAATATCAGCTACAGAAGCACCTTCTTTTTGGGCCTGCTTAACTTTTGAATTCATAAATACGGTACATCTAGTACCTAAATCAACCGGCATACTTGATCCAAGTGCATCTTCGGCAAATTCTTCAACGC
This sequence comes from uncultured Mogibacterium sp., assembly GCF_938039775.1. The sequence goes on from NZ_CALHTQ010000011.1 coordinate 3,299, forward strand.
TCGTATTAACAGATTTAGCAAACGTCTCTATAAATGATCCACATCCTGCTGAACAAGCTTCATTCAGCATGATATTGTTAATAGCTCCGTCCTTAATCTTCATACACTTCATATCCTGACCACCGATATCTAGAATAAAAGTAACACCTGGCAGGAATTCTTCGGCAGCCTTATAGTGCGCCATCGTCTCAATTTCTCCAGCGTCGAGTCTGTATGCAGCCTTAATCAAGCCCTCACCGTAGCCAGTAACAACGGATCTGCCTATGAATGCAGTTTCAGGAAGCTTCTCATAAATTTCCGACATAATATTACGAACAACGTTTAAAGGATCACCTTCATTGCTCTGATAGTACTCGAAAACGAGCTCCTTATTTCTGTTTATAAGTGCCGCCTTAGTGGTAGTAGATCCAGCATCAATACCAAGGAATAGCGGTCCTGATTGCTGAGCAATGTCAGCCCTTCTAACCTTGGCCTTCGCATGACGAGCTCTAAACTCCTGAAGCTCTTCTTTATTCTTAAATAATGGATCTAGATATACAGTACCTCCCGCAGAAGCTGGGTCTGCTTTGTGTACTAGCTCTATTAAGTTGTTAACTGATACTTTTTCAGATTCCTTTTCTGCTAAAATAGCTGCACCTATAGCAACAAAATATTTAGCATTTTCAGGAAAAATAACTTCATCCTCTTTAAGTTCGAGAGTCTCTACAAACCTCTTTCTTAATTCAGATAAATACTGAAGCGGACCGCCTAGAAATGCAACGTGCCCCCTAATAGGATGACCACAAGCTAGCCCGCTAATCATCTGATTTACAACAGCCTGAAATATAGAGGCTGCAATATCAGAAGTCTTAGCCCCATCATTTATAAGTGGCTGAATATCAGTTTTCGCAAATACCCCACATCTCGATGCGATAGGATAAATCATCGTGTGCTCTTTTGCAGCCTCATTTAGGCCTTGAGCATCTGTGTGCAATAGAACAGCCATCTGGTCGATAAATGCTCCGGTTCCGCCAGCACAAGCTCCGTTCATTCTCTGTTCAATAGTTGATTCAAAGAACGTAATCTTGGCATCTTCTCCGCCAAGCTCAATCGCTACATCTGTCATCGGAATTATCGTTTCGATGGCCTTACTGCAGGCAATTACTTCCTGCTCAAATTTTATTCCTAGAATTTGAGCTAATGCCATTCCACCAGAGCCTGTGATAACTGCATTAACTTCAATATCGCCAAGCTCTTTAGTCATATCAGAAAGTAGCTCAGCAACTTTGTCGAAAACATTCGACATATGGCGTTCATATCTAGAATACACAATACTATTTGAATCATCTAGGACGATAAGTTTTACCGTCGTAGACCCAACATCAATACCTAATCTCATATGGTCACCTAAACCTCGATAGAGATACCGAGGTCCCTTTACTCATATCTCTAAATTAAAATGGGTAAACTATAAGCCGGGTTCTGTATTTGATGATCATCCATCTAGAACAGCTATCGCTAACTGCTTCAAGCGACTTACCTACCAGCTGCGACGGGCCGCCGCATTTCATGCCTTTCTTAGTCTTGCTCCGGATGGGGTTTACACGGCCACCATGTCTCCATGATGCCGGTGAGCTCTTACCTCACCATTTCAACCTTACCACGGCATTATCCGTTTCGGCGGAATGTTTCTGTTGCACTTTCCCTATAGTTACCTACGCCAGACGTTATCTGGCATCCTTGCCCTATGGAGCCCGGACTTTCCTCGTAATCGTTAAATCACGCGATCATCCAGTTTACCCATTTCAGATTATAATACCACAAATACATTGTGCAAAATACATATTGAACCTATTTTAATCCATAATTAATCTCTTTAAATTTATTTAAAATTTCTTTTATAAAATTTAAAAGTATTAGCAAAAGTATTAGACATCCAATATATCCTTGTGCTGGATATAGGATTGACACTACTCTTTTAAAGTCTGTAAGTCCAGCGGCAAAAGCGATTAACGCTCCAGTCATAAGTACATATTTCTTTGTTTTTTCATATGAA
>NZ_CALHTQ010000012.1 GCF_938039775.1 uncultured Mogibacterium sp.
ACTATTCCCAAAATTATGATTTTAGGAATAGTTATATCTCATTAGATTCATTTCTCCATCTATACTTATTTGCTTAAGTATGAAAATACCTTTATCTTCTTTATATATCTTTTAATTATTTCCTTAATAAAAAACTACCTTAACTAAATTGTTCAGGTAGTTTCCTTATCATTCGTAACATATCAATACAGAAACATTTATTATATTACGAAGCATCTCATAGTCATTATTGACTTAAATTCTCACTTATTATCTCTATTTATTATTTACCATCTTATGTATCTTATCTATCAAAGTCCCGACGTAATAGACACCCACAACCATCGCTACTCCGATTTCAATTGTCATCCTTATTAATGGAGTTGTTGAATCTAGATTCATCGATAACATCGCTATCGCCCATCCTGCTAGAAAACTTGGCAGATATACCAAACTGGGGAACTTTGCAGATATTATGACTGCAATAAATCCCAGTATAAATAAAGTAGACCAAAGTGTAATATTCGCGTTAATTGGTGATTTTTGCATTACGATTGTAGCAATTAATGACCATATATCTCCAGCGATATATCCGGCAGCTATTTTAAAGGAGTCTTCGGACTTATTGCCATTTGCACCATATATGCCGGCAGCTATAAGTGCTATAGGTCCAACGTGAACTCCTATATATGGGCTTATTACTGCCCATGTTGGAGGAAGAATTCCAACTAAGAGAGCAAGGGTAAGCACCTCTTTATACTTACCCTTGCTACCGTCGCAATTAAGATTTGCCCTTCTACTCATATTATTTCCGTTCTTACCTCATTGTTATATAGCCATGATAACCAGTCATATTATCTGATCTTGCTATATCTGATAAGAAAATTCCCGAGATTCCATATGACTTTTTGAGGTATGGGAAATCCGTAGTCTCAGCCCAGGATGGCTTTTTTACTTTTTTAGCAGCCTTTTCTGTCGCTGCTACCCACGCGGACTGACATGGGAACCACATTTCAACAACGCGATCAAAATCACAGCCATTTATTTCTTTTATTATCTTGCTAGATAAACATCTAATTACTTCATCCTGTTCTGTATAGGCTGGTAAGAATTCTTCCTTAAGCCACCTATCTCCTTCTTCAAGAGTAACACCCTCAGGGTAATGAACCATAAACTTCCATCTATAGTTTGGTCCATCTTCAACAGTTCTGCCTTCACCCTTGAAATCTTCTTCCCACCATACCGGAATAAATGCAAATATAAATGGAACTGTTCCTAATTCTTCGCTCCCTTTTGTAGCTCTCGCATCATCGCCTTCAAAATTAACCTCTTCGGATTTATTAATTTTATGAGAGTTCCCCTCATCAGGCATATTATTTTGCCATATTAGTACATCCTTAGGAAAATACTCTGTCAGTGCCTTATGATGTACGAAATTTCTAATATCATTTGGATTTGCTAGCCAGTAGTGCTCTGTCATCTGCATTCTTACGGTACCAAATCTTTCACCACCTGGAGGTGTCGGAAGAGCCTGATAAAATGCATACTTTGACACATACGGCCCAAATTGCGAAATACTATCTGGAATATGGTACCTGTATAACCAATTTTCAAGCTTTATCCTATAATCCTCATGGGCAAGATCAACGTATATTAGACTCCTGACTGGATAGAATTCTGGTCTATTCATACTAACACCTCCTATTTATTCATGACAAATCGCTCTTGAAGCCTTGTCTGCTACGGGATACCATATCATCGCTATAATTAGTGTTGGAATATAACATGGTATAAAGCCAGCAACAACAGCAAACAAATAATCATTCAACGTTCCATTACCAGCTATGAACACACCGAAAGCTGTCATTACTAAATCCAAGATAACTACAAAGAAAAAAGCTATAACAACATTTGCAAGAAGTCCAAACTTGAATGTATTATCTTCTGCGTACTTACTTGCGAATTTAAAACCTATCATACCAACAGGCAGAAAATTAATAAAAAATGTAAGTACATAAGCTAAGCAGAAGCTCGGAATAAATCTTTCCATTGTCAGATTACCACCTAGCGCAAGTGCTACCATAGTAACAACGATGCTGAGTGGTAAATCCATAATGAGTGCATATACTGCAGTTAGTTTCTTACTCTTTGGCATTGTAATACCCTCCATCCATAATAAAAAACAATCCATAGCTCAAAATCGTTAAAATCAAAACGACCTTGTTTGTCTATATTTTAAACAAACAAGGTCCCTTTGTATAATTGAATATTAGGTATGCTCTACATAACCGCGTTGTTATGAATCAGCTGAACAAGATATAATCAGATCATATAATTCCCTAACCTCATCATTAGTGCTGTTCTTAATCATTCCAGCACAGATAAATTCTTTTTCTTGTAAATCAATTGATTCTAAATTCTTATCATTGAGATATCCCGTAAATTCATCGCAAATTGCAACACCAAGGTCATATCTTACACAATTAATCATCGATTCGAAATTATTTACGAACTGAATCTTTGGTCTGATGCCATATGGCTGCATATACATGTTAATACTCTTTGTAACTGTATCATCCATGATGCTCCAGGGCGCAAAAAATTTTTCATTAGCAAAATCTGCTGGACTGAGATTTCCTTTCATAGCTAACATATTTTGCTTGTTATATACGAGTTTCTTTCTGGTTTCGAGTATATTCCGAGATTCTATCTCTGCGAATGTGTCAAAAGTATTTTTTAGCGAAATTGCAATGTCAATCTCTTCCGTAAGTAGCAGCGTTGATACTTCCTTGGCACCGACATAATTAATCAATATATCTACATAACCATGTGAATCTCTATACTTTTTTATAGCGTTAGTAAGCCATGATGCAAAATCCCAACCTTCAAGTATCCCGATGGTTATTGTCTGAGCAGTAATGCCATCTAATTCAGATACTTCGTGTTTAATATTGCCCATTTCAGTCTTATATCGGCTAAAAAAAATCAAAATATCTCTTACCAGCCTCTGTAAGTTCTGTTCTCCTATTATTTCTAATGAATAGCTTAACCCCAAGCTCTCTTTCTAGAAGTGCAATTTGCTTGGAAATTGCAGGCTGTGATACAAAGAGTTCTTCCGATGTCTTGGTAAAGCTCGAATTAGTGGCTACGGCCATAAAATAATCTATTTGAAGGTCATTCATAATACACCTCATTATGCTAAATATATATATTCAACAACTAAATCGCAAAGCTTTCCGTTTTCGTCATAACCAAAATAGACAGGATATCTTCCGTCTCCAAATCCTGATTGTATCATGGGAATTGAGAGTTCTGAATTTGGTATTTTAAAGTTTATCCAGTCTCCACCCTCTCTTTGATAATCTGGATTATCCTCAGCATTCTTTGCAAAAACCTCAGCAAAAAAATCATCATATATATTCTTGTTAGGATTTTCTGCATACCATTTATCTTTAAAATCACAGTATGCGTTCCTTGTCGCTACATCAACTATAGTTGCAAGACCAGCATCTACATTAAATCCAAATATGCTATCATCGTCTACATCATCTAGGTTTTCATCACCCTTAAGTGCCTCGTAATAAATCTTCGGGAAGCTTTCTGTAAATCTCACTCTGCTTAGTGCGTACCTGTAGTGATCTTCTTCTAATTTTACAACTAACGTTTCAATTCTATATTTTCCCCTCGGCACAGATGTTAAATATGCTTTTTCATCTCTGTTTAGCCATACTAAGGGATCCCTTACGAGTATGTCTCCTGTAGGAAATTCAATTTCACCCATATCCAAAATGAATATCTCCTTGCCCTGAATTTCCTTCATGTCAAAGCACTTTGCATAGTTTACCGGTGATGTAAGCAGGTTCTTGACCGCTTCATACCTTTTCTTCCATTCAATTGATGGTTGCAGCTTTGCCATATTACTCCTTTGTTTCATGCAAAATTATCCGTTCATTCCCCCAGGCATTCATTACTCGAAGGTAAGCACCGCAATAAACTCTACCTTCTTCTAATATGAATTTATTACCTTCACATGCCTTTTCTTTAATCATCCAAATCACCAAATTTAGTATTAAAAACGATTAAAATTTAGTGATGGAACAGTCTGAATCCTGTAAACGCCATAGCTATTCCATACTTGTTACAAGAATCAATAACTAGATCATCGCGGGTCGAGCCTCCAGGCTGAGCAATATACGATACACCACTTTCATGAGCCCTGTCGATATTATCGCTAAATGGAAAGAATGCATCTGATGCTACTGATACGCCTGTAATCGCATCAAGAATCTGTCTTTTTTCTTCAACTGTAAAGACTTCAGGCTTCTCCGAGAATAATTCCTCCCAGTCAAAATCCCCTCTAGCTTCAGGAGTATCCTCCATAGCTATATATCTATCTATAAAGTTATCCTTACTAGGTCTCTTTGTCCCTTCCTGAAAAGGTAGATTCAGCACCTTTTCAGACTGTCTGAGATGCCAATTATCAGCCTTTGAGCCAGCAAGACGAGTGCAGTGAACTCTCGACTGCTGACCAGCTCCTACTCCAATTGTCTGACCATCTGCTGCATATGCAACAGAGTTTGACTGTGTATACTTAAGTGCTATTAAAGCAATTACCAAATCATCCTTAGCATCCTCTGGAATATCCTTGATTTCAGTCACTACTTCATTAAGGCAAGTTTTGTCTATTTTTATATCATTATGCTTTTGTTCAAAAGTAACTCCAAATACCTGCTTTGTCTCAACTTCAGGTGCTCTGAAATTCTCATTCACTTTGAGAATCAGATAATTTCCATTTTTCTTCTGCTTCAATACCTCTAGTGCTGCGTCAGTAAAATCTGGAGCAATTACACCATCAGAAACTTCTCTCTTAATTAGCTTCGCACATGTTTCGTCGCATGTATCACTCAAAGAAATGAAATCACCAAATGATGACATACGGTCAGTCCCACGAGCCCTCGCATATGCTGTTGCAATCGGAGATTCATCTAGGCCGGCGATATCATCTACAAAACAAGCTTTTTTAAGCTTATCGCTCATAACTCTCCCAACAGCAGCAGACGATGGGCTTACATGCTTAAAAGAAGCTGCCGCAGCTTTTCCAGTCGCCTCCTTTATCTCACTTACTAGCTGCCATCCATTTAAAGCATCTAGAAGATTAATATATCCAGGTTTCCCATTTAAAACCTCAAAAGGCAATTCTGACCCGTCTTCCATGTACACAGAAGCTGGCTTTTGATTTGGGTTACATCCGTATTTTAATTCGATTTTCTTCATTTTATTCACCACTCATAACGATACGAAATTTCTTACTCTTATAATCGAGATAAGAGGCTATCAAAACAGCCTCTTATCTTATAAATTTTATTAATCAACTAATACTAAACTTGAAAATTTCTATAGATTAATTTCAGTTTCGATATTTTTCTGAGGATGACGTTCAATAATTGGATCAATAACCTCAGTAATTAGCTCTTCAACCTGAGATGGGCTTCTTCCCACATATAGAATTGGATCCATTGCCGATAGAATCTCTTCTTTAGATAGTCCAAATGTCTTATCTGCAGCAATTCTATCAACGAGATCATTATTAAGTCCGTCTCTCTTCACTCTTAGCGTTGCTTCATGAGAATGAACTCTAATCTGCTCATGAAGATCTTGCCTATTTCCACCCTTCTTTACAGCTTCCATCATAATATTTTCAGTAGCTATAAACGGAAGTTTTTCCATGGTACGAGCATTGATAACCTTAGGATATACAACCATATCACTCGTTATATTGATATACAGATTAAGAATACCATCAAGTGCAAGGAATGCCTCAGGAACTGAAATTCTCTTATTTGCTGAATCATCAAGGGTTCTCTCAAACCACTGTGTTGCAGCTGTAATTGCTGGGTTAAGCGAATCTACTATCACGTATCTTGCAAGTGACGTGATACGCTCAGACCTCATTGGATTTCTCTTATAAGGCATTGCTGATGAACCAATCTGGTTCTTTTCAAAAGGTTCTTCCATTTCTCCGAACGACTGAAGTATTCTTAAATCATTAGAGAACTTAGAAGCGCTCTGTGCAACCCCTGAAAGCGACGATAATATATTAGCGTCTACTTTACGAGAGTATGTCTGTCCAGAAACCGGAACACATCCAGATACGCCAAATTCTTTTGCAATGATGTCATCTAGCTTCTTAACTTTAGATTCATCGTTATTGAAGAGATCCATAAAGCTTGCCTGAGTACCTGTTGTACCCTTAGAACCAAGCATTTTAAGATCATCTAACCTTCTCTCAAGCTCGATTACATCGAGTGCTAGCTCATACATCCATAGAGATGCTCTTTTACCAACAGTAGTTAGCTGTGCTGGCTGTAGATGAGTATACCCAAGACAAGGCATATCCTTATATTCTCTCGAGAATTTCTTGAGATTAGTTAATACCTGAACTGTCTTTTCAATGGTGAGTTCAAGAGCTTCCTTCATAAGAATCACATCTGTATTATCACCAACATAGCAAGAGGTTGCCCCTAAGTGGATGATAGCTTCAGCTTTAGGGCAACGCTTTCCAAATGCATAGACATGACTCATTACATCGTGACGAACTTCTTTTTCCCTAGCTTCTGCTACCTCAAAATCAACCATATCCTTGTTATCAATCATTTCCTGAATCTGTTCATCAGTGATATCAAGGCCAAGTTCTTTCTCTGCCTTTGCTAAAGCAATCCATAGCTCATGCCAAGTAGTAAATTTCTTCTTTTCGGAGAATATATACTTCATCTCCTTGCTCGCATATCTACTAGATAGTGGCGACATATACTGCAATCTGTTGGTTTCCATTAATCCCCCATTCTCTTGTTGTAAATCTTGACTTCTCGCTCTAGAGTCTCCGGATTGATCATCATAGTGCATAGAGAAATTTTATTATCTTCATTTAGGCTATTCCATATTATTTCACTAAATTCATCTAGCGAATCAGGAATGCTAACAAGCTTAGGTTCCCCTTCGAATGTCGGCAGCGGAGAATCATTTCCTTCATACGTATGTATAAAATGAGCAACCCCTGTGCACGATGGGTATTCGTAGAAATACCTATGGCAATTTTTGCCCTGTCCATCTGAGTCCTTTAAAATACTCATCTTATACGAGCCATCTACAAGGCTTATCAGACCGCTAATTCTCGGAGTGAAATGCGGTGCATCAGGTTCGAAACACCTTGTTCTTAATGCTTCTTCAAAAGTTTGACTTTTGCTTAGAAACTCATCGACCGTATCTGTCTGATCACCATTTGTTACAATCAGATTCTTACCGTTTGTCTTGATTGGATAGTAGATAATGAGAGTAGGATCAATATCAGCATCCTTATCATATGGTGCGATTGCTACTCTATCATCTTCTTGATAAAAAATTCTATTACGACTATTTTCACTTCTTCCCATTATAAAATAGGCAACGGCAATCTTATTCGATGTTTTTCCAATAAGGATGCCCCTGCCCCAATAGTCATTAGAAGCGAGAAAATTAAGTTCATTAATCTGTGTCTTATTCATTGCTCATCCTGTCTAAATAACTCTGTAATATTAAAATTGCTGCCTGTTTATCAATGACCTTTTTACGGTCACTTCTCTTTACATCACCTGCAATAAGAATGTTCTCCGCGAGCTTTGTCGTAAATCTCTCATCCTGCCACTCGATTTTTACGTGTGCAAGACCAGAGCTTCTCAGTTTATTTTCAAGCATATTGCGGAAATCGCGCACTTTCTCAGTCTGTACGCTATCGGTACCGTCCAGACTCAACGGAAGTCCAACAACTACAGTGTCACATTCGTAGTCGCGCACTAAATCGAGCACCTTGGTAGAATCCTTTCTAATACCAACACGCTCAATTGTAGTGACTCCTTGTGCTGTAATGTCTAAAAGATCACTGACAGCAACACCTATAGTCTTTTCACCGACATCAAGTCCTAATTTTCTCATTGATTGAAGATCCTATTTATCAAGCTCTAGGTACGACTTTAGAATCTCCTCGAGAAGCTCATCTCTATCGATCTTGAGAATGAGGTTTCTCGCATCATTATGACTTGTAATATAAGATGGATCCCCAGAGGTTAGATATCCTACCATCTGATCGATAGCATTATATCCTCTCTCCTGAAGAGATGAATATATCTGGTGCATTGCTTCTTTGTTGGAAATCTGTTTGATCTTTGCACTCTCAAACAAAATTGTATCCTTGCTCATATCTTCCTCCTATTTTATAGAATGTAGCGAGATATATTAGTGTTAATAGGTGATTTTAAAAATAAACTCACCTATTAGCTATCTAACTTATTTATTTGCGACTATCGTCTCTGCTAATTTTAAAGCTTCCTCTAATTTGCTTTCATCCTTTGCGCCAGCCTGTGCCATTCCAGCTTTTCCACCACCTTTTCCTCCAGCAACCTGAGCTATCTCCTTAACTAGCTTTCCAGCATGGAAACCTTCGCTAACAAGCTCATCGCTTACAGAAACAAGAATCGCGATTTTGCCATCATTAACAGTTGCTGCTACAAAAATCGACTTGCTCTCTTTTTCCTTTATAGCATCTGCCATCTCGCGAAGCTGTGCAACATCTGTGTTGTCAAATCTCTTAGCTATTAACTTTATACCATTTATGTCAGTTCCAGATGCAATAACATCATCTAGAGAACCTGCGATTTCATCTGCTTTTAGTGATTTAATTGTCTTCTCTAGCTCTTTGTTATCATTAACGAGCTGAGTAGCTTTCTTCTCCAGATCACTTTCATTTGATTTAAGTGTTGAGCACACGTTTAAAATAACAGCTTCTTTACCTTCAGTATAATTTATAACCTGTGTTCCGGTAATAGCCTCAATCCTTCTTATACCAGATGCGATACCGGCTTCGGATATAATCTTAAAGGCACCAATTTTACCAGTATTATCTATGTGTGTACCACCGCAAAATTCTACGCTGTAATCACCCATACTTACTACACGAACGATTTCGCCGTATTTCTCACCAAATATAGCCGTAGCTCCCATCTTCTGAGCTTCCTCAATCTTCATTTCCTGCATGAGAATTGGAAGAAATGCATCAATTTTGGAGTTTACTATATCTTCAACTTGCTTAATCTGCTCCTGACTCATAGCTTCGAAGTGATTAAAGTCAAATCTAAGATAGTGATTATCAACATATGATCCAGCCTGTGATACATGCTCACCTAAAACATCCTTAAGCGCCTGCTGAAGTATATGTGTTGCACTGTGTCCCCTAGCAGTTCTATTTCTATTAGTTGCATCAACCTTTAGCTCTGCTTTATCACCAACACTAACGTTATCAACAGATTCCTCTACGAAGTGTAGGAAAATATCGTTTTCCTTAGTAACATCATTTACATGATATTCCTTGTCCGCTAGAACAATCACACCCGTGTCATGGAGCTGTCCTCCACCTGTAGCATAGAAAGGAGTTCTATCGAAAACAAGAATATTCTTGCCATCACTGCTGTTAGCATATAAAACCTCAGCTTCTGTAGAAAGTTCTGTGTATCCAATAAACTCACTCTTAGGTAGCTTATCGTAATCAGCTGCATCTTTCCAAGCAACATCAGCCGTAGACTTCTGTCCTTGGCGAGCAAGTTCCTTCTGGTGGTCCATATTCTCCTTGAACCCTTCCATGTCTACCGTGATTCCTCTCTCTGCAAGAATCTCTTCAGTCATCTCTACAGGGAAGCCATACGTATCATAAAGCTTAAATGCATCTGCCCCATCAAGCACGGTCTTACCTGCTTGATCGAGCTTTGTAACATATTCTTCAAGAATTCCCATACCATTATCCATGGTCTTTGCGAACTGTTCTTCTTCGATTGTAATCAGTTTCTTGATATAGTCGTGCTTCTCAACTAGTTCAGGGTAAGCGCCTCCAGAAACTTCTACTACGGAATCCATGAGCTCTGCTAGAAATATATTCTCCTTTATTCCTAGAAGTCTTCCATGTCTAGCCGCTCTTCTGATAAGGCGTCTTAAAACGTATCCTCTGCCTTCGTTGCTTGGTATAATTCCATCAGCAATCATAAATACCATTGAACGTAGATGATCCGTTATGATTCTTAGGCTTACATCATTTTGCTCATTTCCAGCCTGATAATCGACCCCAGCCATCTGAGCAACAGAATCTAATATCTTTCTAATAGTATCGATGTCAAAGATTGAATCAACACCCTGCATTATACATGCAAGTCTCTCTAGCCCCATTCCTGTATCGATATTAGGATGTGCTAGATTAGAATACGACCCATCCTCTTCCTTTGAGAACTGTGAAAATACATGGTTCCAGAACTCAATATATCTATCACATTCACAGCCAGGCTTACAATCAGGATTATCGCATCCAAATTCTTCACCTCTATCATAATATATTTCAGAGCACGGTCCGCATGGCCCAAGTCCAATCTCCCAGAAGTTGTCGTCTTTACCAAGTCTAACAATCTTCTCCTCTGGCATGCCGAGTTTCAGCCAAATATCATATGCTTCATCATCATCCTTATAGACAGTTGCCCAAAGTCTGTCGGTTGGCATATTGAGATCCTTAGTAATAAACTCCCAGCCCCAAGTCAAAGACTCTTCTTTGAAATAGTCACCAAAACTGAAGTTACCGAGCATTTCAAAGAATGTACCATGGCGAGATGTCTTTCCAACATTATCAATATCACCAGTTCTTATACATTTCTGGCATGTAGTCATCCTCTTTGATGGAGGTGTTTCTACACCAGCGAAGTATGCCTTCAGAGGTGCCATACCAGAATTTATAATAAGCAAGCTTTTATCATTTTTAGGAATCAAAGATGCGCTTCCCGCAGCATAATGACCCTTACTAACAAAGAAATCACGGAATAAATCTCTAATTTCGTTAAGACCAAGTTTTTCCATTAAAAAAATTCTCCCTTTATATACAATGCTTATATTTTATACTGAAACACCGATATTCACAAGTAAGTAGAGCATTAAGAATTATAATTAATCAACAATTTCTATACATTCAAGCTGACTTTTTACTTCTCGTCTAATATCTGCAAGGAAATCTTTTCGAAGCTCTGCTTGTTCTATGCTTTCCTCTGGTGTCAAACCTTCATTTTTACTCTTATAAGCAAGCTCATTAATTCTGTCTATCTTTTCTTTTTTCATTTTATTCTCCTTTGGAATTATTCTACTTAGATAAACATGTCATACCCGCACAACGAGTATGACATGCACTTCTTATAGTATAGTCTACTTTATTTGTAACCCTTACTTCTTTTTACAAGTTCTTCATATCTGGTTTCTGCCTGCTTAGCAGCTTCGTCAAATAATAGCTCAGCTCTTTCTGGGTTAGATTGTTCTAAGGCTCTATATCTAACTTCCCCATTTAAGAACTCCTTATAGTCAAGGGTTGGCTTCTTGCTGTCTAGCGTAAATGGATTCTCGCCATTTTCCATAGACTTTCTTGGATCAAATCTGAAGAGGTTCCAATATCCAGACTGTACCGCTTTTTTCATCTCGTTCATAGAGCAATTCATACCGGCTCTAATGCCATGGTTAATGCATGGCGAGTATGCGATTACGATAGATGGACCATCATACGCTTCTGCTTCTTTTAAGGCTGTTAGTGTCTGTGTAGGATTTGCCCCCATTGCAACCTGTGCCACATATACATAACCATATGACATAGCAATTTCTGCAAGATTTTTCTTGCCTACAGCTTTACCTGCAGCAGCAAACTGGGCGATAGCACCAGCTGGTGTAGCCTTCGATGCTTGTCCACCAGTATTTGAATAAACTTCTGTATCAAATACAAGTATATTTACATTTTCACCAGAAGCAATAACGTGGTCAAGACCACCATAACCGATATCATAAGCCCATCCGTCTCCACCGAAAATCCAAATCGAAGGTTTAGGAAGTAAATCGGTATTGTTCATAACAAATTTAGCATCTATATTATCACTATCTTTGCAAGCCGCTATTAGCTTCTTAGTAGCGACTTCAGCACCACGGCTATCGTCCATTGAGTCTAGCCATTCAAATGCTACCTCATGGAACTCTTTCTTATCTGCGAGTCTTTTAACTGCCGACTTCATCTCTTTACGTCGAGTATTCATAGATACTGCCATTCCAAGACCGAATTCAGCATTGTCCTCAAATAACGAGTTTGACCATGCAGGACCTCTTCCGTCACGGTTAATAGTGTAAGGGGTGCTAGGAGCACTTCCTCCCCAAATCGATGAACAACCAGTTGCATTGGCAATAAACATTCTATCACCAAATAACTGCGTGACTAACCTTGCATATGGGGTCTCTCCACATCCTGGACAAGCCCCAGAGAATTCAAGTAAAGGTTTGATAAAGCTTACGTTACGAGGAGTATCGACATTTCCGTCTAATACATCCTCATTTGTATGGTCATTAGCATAATCAAATACCCTTTGCTGCTCAGCTGATCTCTCGTCCTCGTAAGGAATCATTTTAAGAGCCTTTTCCTTTGCAGGACAAACCTGAACACATGATCCGCATCCTGTACAGTTAACTGTAGAAATTGATATCATGAACTTCTGGTCAGGGTTAGCCTTTGATTTTAGAGTTGCAGCTTTTACAGCCTCAGCATCTGTTTCGCTTAGTGCAAATGCTCTAATAACTGCATGAGGGCAGGAATATGCACACAGATTGCACTGAATACAATTATCAGCGATCCATAGAGGTACATCTATCGCAATTCCACGCTTCTCATATGCCGAAGTTCCTGCAGGAATCATACCATCCGCAACGTCGAGGAATTTAGATGTAGGTATCTCATCCCCCTTCATTGCAGCATCAGTAGTTAAAATATCGTTCAGATATTTCTTTAGGTCAGCTCTGTCTGAATGAAGTTGATCTACTGTATCAGTAACAGTAATGTTCTTCCAACTTTCTGGAACTTCAACTTTATGAACGTGGGTAACTCCAGCATCTACCGCATTACAGTTCATGTTAACGATATCTTCACCCTTACTCATATAACTCTTCTTGATTGCAGACTTCATATATTCAATTGCTGAATCAATAGGAAGTATGTTAGCAAGCTTAAAGAAAGCTGCCTGCAAAACTGTGTTAGTTCTTCTAGAACCGAGCCCAACCTGATTAGCTAGATTAACAGCATCACATGTGTAGAACTCAATGTTGTTTTCGGCAATATATTTCTTTGCAGAAGCGGGGATATGCTTTTCTAGCTCTTCATCTGACCAGCTACAGTTAAGCAGGAATTTGCCGCCCGGATTTACATCCTGAACAATATCGTACTTATACATATATGATGCACTGTGGCAAGCAATAAAATCAGCAGAATTAACATAGTATGTTGATCGTATAGGTTCATCTCCAAATCTAAGATGCGAAATCGTTATACCTCCAGACTTTTTAGAGTCATACTGAAAATATGCTTGAACGTATTTATCAGTATGATCACCAATAATCTTAACGCTATTTTTATTAGCACCAACAGTACCATCAGCACCAAGTCCCCAGAATTTACATGCAACTGTTCCTTTCGCAGAAACGTTAGGATTGTTTTTTCTCTCAAGTGAAAGATTAGTAACATCATCCGTGATTGATATCGTAAATTCTTTCTTAGGCTTTTCAGCAGCCATGTTATCATATACTGCGATAATATCTCCAGGCTGAGTATCCTTCGAGCCTAGTCCATAACGGCCCCTAGTTATTCTAGGGTTAACCTCATCACAATCAGAAAAAGCGGCTACAACATCTAGGTAAAGTGGCTCTCCATTCGAACCAGGTTCTTTTGTTCTATCTAATACAGCAATATTCTTTACAGATTTTGGAACCACCTGAAGTAGATACTTGCTAGAGAAAGGTCTGAATAGCCTAACCTTAATTAGTCCAACCTTTCTGCCATTTTCGTTCAAGTAATCAACAACCTCAGCAGCAGTTTCACAAACCGATCCCATAGCAATAATTACATCAGTTGCATCTTCAGCCCCATAATAATTAAAAGGCTTATAATCAGTACCGATACTCTCGTTGACCTGATCCATAACACCTTTGATGATATCTACAGATTCATCGTAAAATACATTTCTAGCTTCATTATGCTGGAAGAAAGTCTCTGGCTGCTCTGCAGAGCCCATTAAATGTGGATGACATGGGTTATTTGCATGCTTCTTAAACTTATCTAATGCCTCATAATCAAGCATGGAATCTAACGTATCGTAATCCCACACTTCAATTTTTTGCTGCTCATGGCTCGTTCTGAACCCATCAAAGAAATGAACGATAGGCATGCTTGCTTTAACAGAGGCAAGATGAGATACAGCGGCCAAATCCATAACTTCTTGTGGACTATTAGCTGCAATCATACCTACGCCCGTTGCTCGAGCAGCCATAACATCTGAATGATCTCCAAAAATAGATAACGCATGTGTAGATACAGCTCTTGCAGCTACATGAAAAACACCTGGTAAGCGTTCTCCAGCAATCTTATACATATTGGGAATCATGAGAAGAAGTCCCTGTGAAGCGGTATACGTACTAGTGAGAGCTCCGGCATTAAGTGCACCGTGAACAGCACCCGCAGCGCCTCCCTCAGACTGCATCTCCACAACACGAACCTTCTCACCAAATAGGTTCTTTCTACCTTCAGAAGCCCATTTATCTATTACCTCTGCCATCACAGATGATGGGGTTATTGGATAAATCGCCGAAACTTCAGAAAAAGCGTAAGCAACATGAGCCGCAGCTGTGTTGCCATCCATAGTCCTTTTAATCCTTTTTACTTTACTCATTCTTGAATGCCCTTACTTTCGTGTACATTTAGCATGTTGAACAGTTAATACAATGGTTATAGTCTATCACGATTCAATAGTGCATTCAATGAAAATGGAGTTCATAAAATTTGTATTTTATGCAGTTATAGACTCCAATAGTTTTTGGATTTCTAGCATCTTAACAGCCATATATACTATGGTCTCTTTATTTTTTGGAGAAGATTTAAAACTTGGAAAAATAAAACTGTACACCGATAGTCCAGCGGATTCGTTTTTACAGTTTGCCCATAGAGCCTTAGTAAAACATCTAATAGCTTTTTCTACAGCTTCAGGAGAAACGTGAAAACTTTCTGCAACCTGTCTATAGATCTCTCCAGCAACGATGACTTTTTTACTTACAAAAAATTGCTTGCAAATTATAACTGCCTCGATTAGGTAACTAGCTCCTATACTTTCTTTAGAAAAAATATAATCAGCAAAACTATACCTTAGAATGCGCTCATCTATAAGCTGACTAAGATCATACTCGTCATTATTCATGTATTTAATTATGGTATTGATTTCTGCGTATAAAACTCTTAGCTTTGCATCAGTAATGTAATTTAGAAATGTATAATTATTGTAAATACAAGAAGCAATCAATACAGCTATTTCATCTTGTGTATTTATAGATACAGATTTGCTCTTATTTTTAGAATAAAACTTCTCTATAGGATTTATTTTGTTATTCATAATTATCCTTCTTTCTCCGTTCGTGCCCACACTAGCATCAAACAGTAATCATATTTTTTAACTTGTTAAATGTAGCTTCTCCAATCCCTTTTACCTGTTTTAGGTCCTCAACTTTTGAAAACCTATGGTCTTTACGATAATCAATAATTCTTTGAGCAATAGCATCACCTACCCCTGGTAATTCCATTAGCTTAGACTTATCTGCCACATTAATATTGATTATGTCACCATTATTTTCTTCACTTTTTTCTCTGTTTAATTCACCACCTCCATTGCTTGGAATAACAATTTTTTGACCGTCTTTCACAAATTCAGCTTGATTTAAAGCATCAAGATTTGCATCTTCTTTTAATCCCCCGGCTTTCTCTATAAGCTCAAATACTCGTGTTTTATTCTTTACCTTATAAACTCCTGGAGAATTAACAGCACCGCTAATATCTATATAGAATTCCCTTTCGCTGTGTGTCTCTTCCTTAACCTTAGCATTATGAGTCTTTTCAAGCTTAATAGTATCAGCATTACCCGACTTTAGATGTATTCCGATGGCACCAACAAGAATAATTAACAATAAAGCAATCTTGTACTTTAGCTTTCTGTCCTTTACAAATTGAAATTTAATACAATCAAAAACATTTTGCATCAAGTCATTATTTGACTTTTTCATATGTCACCCTTTCCGAGGGCAGATTCAACTATATGAATAATACAATTTAGAAAATTATTTTGCAAGAGTTAATTTAAAAGCAAGTAGATTGTAATTTTATATCTAGTATAGGAATTTTACATCTTATGACATTTGAAATATCAGTACTTTTATTCATAAAACTTTATATTATAAAATTTTTATATGCTTTTTAAGTCTAAAAAAAGTGAATACATATTGCAAATAATGCAATTATGTATTCGCTAATTATTGTTAATATTTTAAAAAAACACAACATCTAGTATGATAATACAGATTTAATCATATGCTATAACACAATCACATATAAATAAAAACTAGAAAAATTAGTTAGTCTTCGTAATATTCAAATTCATAATCTTCTATTCTAACTGTATCTCCTTCTTTGAGACCAATTTTTCTTAGCATCTTTATTCCGCCCCTATCTACTATGAACTTATATAGATAACGCATTGAGCCGGTATCCGTAAAGTTTGTAGATCTAAATATCTTAGAAAGCTGTTTTCCTTCAAGGACGAAAGCTCCATCAATGGCTCTATACGCTTTAAGTTTCTTGAAGTCTTCGTCAAGTTCGTCTTTCTCAAAATCAAAGTACTCAATCTCTTCTTCCTCTGGCTCAACATAATTATCTAGTTCATTGATAGTTGCATTAAGCAGCTCCTGTATTCCGTGTCTAGCTGCTGCAGAAATCTTAAAGACCTTCTTGCCTTCCCCTTCTATAAAATCAATAAATTCAGCGAGTTTTTCCTCATCTTCAACTACATCAATTTTATTAGCAGCTACTATCATAGGTTTTGCTAAAAGTTTCGAGTCGTACTTTCTAAGTTCATCGATGATTTTCTTATAGTCGTCTATAGGATCCCTTCCTTCACTTCCAGAAACATCTACAACATGTATAAGAACCTTAGTACGCTCAATATGCTTTAAAAACTTGATGCCGAGCCCCATACCTTCGTGAGCCCCCTCAATAATTCCAGCAATATCAGCCATTACAAAGCTTTTATCATATAAATCAACTACTCCTAAATTAGGATCAATAGTTGTAAAATGATAGTTTGCAACCTTAGGTTTAGCACATGTTGAAACAGAAAGCAGCGTTGATTTTCCAACATTAGGAAAACCAACGAGACCAACATCGGCAATCAACTTTAGCTCTAGAATAACAGTTCTGACCTTAGGTAGTTCACCAGCTTCAGCAAAATTAGGAGCCTGCCTAATTGAGTTCTTAAAGTGGACATTACCTTTACCACCTTTTCCGCCTTTTGCAGCACCTAGAGTATCCCCACTGCTAGCCATATCCTTCATCAGAAGGCCTGATTCTTTATCGATAATCATTGTTCCAACAGGAACTCGAATCTCTAAATCCTGGCCTCGCTTACCATACTTCTTACGACGCATGCCATTCTGACCATTTTCAGCTTCATATTTGCGTTTATATTTAAAATCCATAAGTGTACGAAGGTTATTATCCGCAACGAATATAATGTCACCACCATCGCCACCATCACCACCATCAGGTCCACCTTCAGGAACATAAGGCTCTCTTCTGAAGGTCACGGCACCGTCCCCACCTTTTCCAGATGTAATGATTATTTCTGCTCTATCTACGAACATTTATATCTCCAAAATATTAAAAAGGACCCCTAAAAATAAGGGGTCAATAAGTTTAAGCTTCTTCGCTGTATACGCTGATCTGCTTTCTCTTCTTGTCAAATCTCTCAAACTTAACGTTTCCATCGATTTTTGCAAATAGAGTATCATCTCCACCGATACCAACATTGTTACCAGGGTGGAACTTTGTTCCTCTCTGTCTAACGAGAATGCTTCCAGCACTTACATACTGTCCCGCACCTATCTTAAGTCCCAAGCGTTTGGACTCGGAATCACGACCATTCTTGGAACTACCTACTCCTTTTTTACTTGACATGACTAGTCACCTCCTATATTGAAATTCTTAATTACTTAGATTCAATTGCTGAAAGAATATCAGCCTTAGTAGCCTTTGAAGGAACCTCTACTCCAAGATTCTTAGCAATCTCTAGAAGCTCTTCCTTCTTCATTGATAGAGAAGCCTTTACTTCAGCCTTCTCTGTAGCTTTAGCCTCAGCTGTAGCCACCTTCTTAGTTGCTGCGCCAATGCCTGTAACCTTAACTAGAGTGTATGGCTGTCTGTGACCATTCTTTCTTCTGTAGTCCTTCTTAGCCTTGTACTTGAAGATAATAACCTTCTCGTTCTTACCCTGCTCAAGTACTTCAGCCTGAACTGCACAACCGTCAACAAAAGGTGTACCTACCTGAAGTTTGTCTCCTCCAACAGCTACAACCTCATCAAAGGTAACTGTCTCTCCTACTGCAGCGTTAAGCTTTTCAACCTTAAGTACATCGTTCTCCTGCACTCTGTACTGCTTACCGCCTGTCTTAATAATTGCGTACATATTAAATTCCTCCTCAAACCAGACTCGCCAGGACAACGGGTGCTATGCTTTGAAACCCATCCTGTGCGGCTAACCGTCTAAATATAACATGTTCTAGGACTTATGTCAAATCCTAGAACACTTATATCGTATATTATTCGATTACTACACCGTCTTCATCGACTTTGAGCTCTTCTTCATCCTTATCATGAATTACATCCATAATTTTAGTCTTTAGAGTTTCAAGAATGTCAGGGTGAGATATGAGGAATTCTTTTACATTCTCACGGCCCTGTCCGATTCTCTCCCCTTCATAACTGTACCAAGACCCAGCCTTGTCGATGAATTTCATATCT
>NZ_CALHTQ010000013.1 GCF_938039775.1 uncultured Mogibacterium sp.
GCCTGACAAGCGGCACAGCTCATGCCAGTAATGTTATATTTATTCATCTAATCTCCCCCTTTACCCTATTTCATCAGCTTCTGCATGACCTTAACGAACTCATCTATGACCTCGTCATCACCATTTCTTATATCATTGGCAACACATCCCCTAATGTGACTTGCCATCAGTTCTTTATTGAAGCTGTTAAGAGCACTATTTACAGAAGATACCTGAATCAATATGTCAGGGCAGTAGGCATCCTTCTCTAGCATACCTTCGATTCCCCTGATCTGACCTTCAATCCTCTTCAGCCTATTCATAAGACTTCTATATTCCATATGTGAACGCTTACGGCGGCGTTCAGATAACTCGGCCATATTACCTCCTAGAATGATTTATTCTCGTCTTTAAAATCATCG
The DNA here is from genome assembly GCF_938039775.1 of uncultured Mogibacterium sp. The sequence continues at coordinate 402 of NZ_CALHTQ010000013.1, forward strand.
TGTGCTCTTTCTCAGAATCTCAATCATCCACTATACATGTGTTTTCATGATGATTATTAATATTGTACTATGACTTTAGCATATACCCCCTACCCCTATATGTCAAGGGACTCTAACTAGCATTAAAATGTGTTTACTTCACATTTATCGAATATGCACTCATACAAAAACCCGATAACACATCGTGCTATCGGGTTTATTGCAACTATCGAAGAATTATTAGCTTTCCCCATAATCGCGTACTTTTTTACTATGTCTCGAAGTGCTCCGCCACCATCTCAAGGTCCTTGATTATAGGTAGGTGCTGTGGACATATTGCCTCGCACTGACCACAGGCGATACAGTCACTCGCTTTACCAAAAGTTATCGCCGTTCTCTCATAGTACTCGAACTGCGGCGTCCATTCACTATCGCTACTCTCGTGCATATCCGTGTTATATAAGGAGAAGTAACGTGGAATAGGAATATTTACAGGACATCCCTCAGTGCAGTAAGAACATGCTGTACATGGAATGCTGATAGAACTGTTGATTATCTCAACAACCTTGTCTATAATCTCGTATTCCTCTGGAGAAAGTGGCTCAAAGTCCTTCATATACGAAGTGTTATCGAGTAGCTGCTCAATGCTGCTCATGCCGCTTAAAACTACTTTTACATTCTCGAGGCTCGCCACGAAACGGATTGCCCAAGAAGCAGCCGACATATCGGGGCGGTGTGCCTTGAGGAATTTTTCGGCTTCAGGAGGAACATTTGCAAGGATTCCACCCTTGACCGGTTCCATTACAACAACGTCCATTCCATGCTTCACAGCCACCTCATAGCATCGCCTAGACTGAACGCCTTCGCTGTTCCAATCTAGATAGTTAATCTGTAGCTGTATGAACTCAAATTCTGGATGCTCAGTGAGAAATTTATCCACATGCTCTGCATCCTCATGTGAGGAAAATCCGAGGTGCTTGATGATACCAGCTTCCTTCTTGGCCTTTAGGTATTCGAAGCAGTGCAGCTCCTTGAATTTATCTATATTCTCGCGTCCTACGTCATGGAGCAGATAATAATCGAAATAGCCTGCACCAGTCTTATCGAGCTGTGCCTCAAAGTATGCATCACGCTCCTCTTCTGTATTAAAAAATCCCGCATGCATCTTGGTAGCAAGTGTGTACTCGCTTCTATCGTGTCGCTTAACTAGGAATTCTTTTGTCGCTGGTTCACTCTGCTTATTGTGGTACATCCACGCAGTATCAAAGTATGTGAACCCTCTTTCTATGAATTCATCTGCCATGCGTCCACTTTCAGCTATGTCAATGCTTCCCTCATCATCTGGGTCAGTTATCGGCAGTCTCATAAGACCAAAGCCTAGCTTGTATTTAACGTCCATTTTGCCTCCGTACATATTTATTAGTCTTATTAAATGTCAATCTATAAATCAATACAACTAAGAAGTTAATCTAAGTCAATCCATTTGCTTAATGTTATCCCAGTATATCCGCAACTCTTCTCTCAAGTACGGGCACAACCTCTTCCATAAACCACGGATTTTTTGCCTGCCAACGAAAGTTCAGTGGACTCGGATGAACTATTGGGAAGTAATTTGGCAGATATTCCGCAAAGCACCTAACTGTCTCAGTCAGATTGCGCTTCATATCGCCTTTCAGATAATAATCCATCGCATATTTCCCAATCAGAATCGTCATCTGAACATTCCCTAGTTCAGCTAAGAGATCACGGTGATACTCCTCAGCGATAAACTTTCTCGGAGGTAAATCTCCCGTTTTACCCTTTCCTGGATAGTAGAAGTCCATCGGTAAAATCGCAATTTTGTCGGAATAGAAAGTCTCCCTATCTATGCCCATCCACGTGATTAGCTTCTCTCCCGACTTATCGTCAAAAGGAATCTGCGATTCTTCCACCTTGCGACCAGGAGCCTGTCCGATTATAAGAATCTTTGCTCCCGCATTGAGCTGGAAAATAGGCGGAATACCTCGCTCTGTATATTCAGCATTTCTCTCATCTGATTTTATCTTCTCTACAATACTTGAAATACTCATGTTCCCCCCTCTCTTAACCGAGTGCCACGTCAAGAGTCATCATAATAGAGAATCCCACAGCGAACATAAGCACGCCACTATGCGAGTGCCCTCCTTCTGACATCTCTGGGATAAGCTCTTCTACTACTACGTAGAGCATCGCACCAGCCGCAAAGCTAAGCATATACGGAAGTATAGGCGTGAGTGCCTGTGCAAAAATTATCGTCACAATTGCCCCTATTGGTTCAACCACTCCAGATAGTACGCCATTTCTAAATGCGCGATGCCTCGATGACCCTGCAGAATAGAGTGGCATTGAAATGATTGCCCCCTCTGGAAAGTTCTGAATTGCAATTCCAATTGCAAGCGCAAGTGCACCACCAAGAGTGATTCCAGAATTTCCAGTCATCCATCCTGCAAACACGACGCCGACCGCCATGCCTTCAGGTATGTTGTGAAGCGTAACCGCTAGTACGAGCATGGTCGTCTTGGATAGTCTGCTCTTGGGACCTTCAATATCATTAGTTACAGCATGCATATGTGGAATCATATGATCCATAAGAAGGAGAAATCCTATTCCCACCCAGAAGCCTATCACCGCAGGCAGAAAAGCCAGTCTGCCGAGTCCTTCACTTTCCTCCATTGCTGGAATAAGCAGACTCCATATAGATGCGGCAACCATTACTCCTGCGGCAAAACCGCTGAGCATACGCTCAACACTTTTGCTTAGGTCTTTTTTCATAAAGTATACGCAAAATGCGCCAAGAGTCGTTCCCAGAAACGGGATCATAACTCCGTATATAACATTGATATTAATACCCACATTACCTCCTATTTAAATTCACCCCCCGCACTGCTGTGCCAATAACGAGTGAAACTTATGCTATAATTATGTGATTCTCATTATACACCTAGGAAATAAAATTGAAACAAGCTATGAGTTTAAAAAACACAGATACAATACTTAATACTAAATTCGGAACCATCGGTGAGACTACTCCGTCCATCGCTTCGTCTATACCTGTCACTGGAACATTGATAATCGGAGCTGGCGCCGCTGGACTGATGTGCGCGGCAAATCTAAGTACAGGTGGCATAATGCTCGAAGGCTCTTCGCGAATCGGCACTAAGCTTCTGATGAGCGGTCACGGTCATTGCAATATCACACATGCAGGCAGTATCAAGAATTTTCCTAACTGCTATGGTGAAGCTGGAAAATCAATACGCAAGATTATATACAAATACAGCAATGCTGATCTCATAGATTTTCTTGCGTCGCGCGGAATCAACACGGTGACAAACGAAGATGACCGAATATTCCCCGAGTCGATGAGGGCACAGGATGTTAGAAACACATTCTTAGAAGCTGCCGAATCTAATGGGTTCAAGGTAATCACAAACAGAAAGGTGGTTCAAATCCGTGATGCTGATAATAGTTCAGCAAGTGGCAAATACATAGTTGTAGCCGAAGCTCCAGACGGTCAGAGGTTTCATTATGAAGCCACTAACATAGTAATTGCAACTGGTGGAAAGTCATACCCTAGGAGTGGTTCAGATGGCTCTATGTTCGATGTCATATCTGCAGGTTTAGGAATTGAGCATACAGAACTAAAGCCTTCACTTGTACCACTTGATATAAAGGGGTATCCATATGGGGAACTATCTGGAATCTCTTTTGAAAATGTAGAAGTTAGCATCTACCCTAAGGAAGGAAAACGCCTTGCGCTGCTAAGTGGCTCTCTGCTCCTTACACATGAGAATTTCTCAGGACCAGCTATTCTTAATTCATCAAAATACGCTGAACCTGGATGCTGGCTCCAGATTAACTACATAGGTATGAGCAGAGAGGATGCTCTATCTAGAATTACTGCTAATGATGGTAAGACCGCGCAAAGTGGCGAACTCGGCTCTATCATTGCCAAAGAGTTCGCCATGCCGCGCCGCTTCGCCAAAGAAGTGGCGAAGCGTTCCGCTTGCAGTGCGAAGAAGGCCGCCGCCCTCCTGACGGAGGATCGATTCGAAATCGAATCGCGCGGTGACTTCAGTAAGGCCATCGTCACCGCAGGCGGCCTTTGCCTCGACCAGTTTGACTGCAAATCGATGCAGCTCAAATCCGCCCCGAACGTCTACTGCATCGGAGAGATGCTAGATGTAGATGGAATCACGGGCGGCTACAATCTCCAGTTTGCCTGGTCTTCGGCGCGAGCAGCAGCGGCTTCGATAGAGTCACATAGCAATCTTGCCGCTTCAATCAATAGAGTGGACTAGCCTGTTCCGCATCCAATTGTAATTAATTAGAATCTATCTAAAACTCAAATAAAACCGCTGTAACTATTGAAATTTCAATAGATGCAGCGGTTTTACTAGCACGTTTTATCCTATAACCCTAAACCTACAGATACGAAACTGTCTCGCCTAGCTCCTTGCGGCTGAAGTGATTAGGTAGCGGCTTTCCATCTTCTGCCGCATACCCTAGATCCATAGCCATCAAAATTTCTTCATTCTCTGGAAGCTCAAGCGCCTTATGTAGCTTGTCTGGGTCGAGGAAGTTAATCCAGCAACTATCGAGACCAGCATCAGTTGCCGCTAGTATCATGTGAGTAGCAACAATCGAGGCATCCTCTATTCCCGAATCCCTCTTTCCACCTGGATATACATACACATTAGTCTTGTCGAAGGCTACTACGATTACAGTCGGAGCTCCATATCTGCAGGGTGTTTCGATATCGAACTTGTCTAGTGCCTCCTTTGATTCAAGTACATATACGTGCTGTTCCTGTAGATTCTTGGCAGTCGGCGCAAGCCTTCCAGCCTCTAGCACAGCTTCGAGCTTCTCACGGTCTACCTTCTTATCCGAGTATTTCTTGCACGAATATCTGTTTTTTACAGCTTCTTTAAATTCCATAACACCCTCCTTTTGCCTCTGCTATTTCTTTCTCTTCATCGAAAGAGCGATTTTCTTGCGTTTCTCATCAACTGATAGCACTCTGACATTTACAATATCTCCAACCTTAACCACATCGAGCGGATGTTTTACAAATCTATCTGACAGTTCTGATATGTGCACCAGTCCATCCTGATGAACTCCTATGTCCACAAATGCTCCAAAGTCAACTATATTACGTACAGTTCCTTTGAGCTCCATATCTGGACGAAGATCGCTTATTTCTAGCACGTCGCTTCTTAGTAGCGGCGCTTCAGCCTCTTCTCTTGGGTCTCTGCCCGGCTTCTCTATTTCACTCAAAATATCCTTGAGCGTATACTCTCCGATATTTGCCTCCTCTGCCAGCTGCTTCATCGAAGGCTTATCCGACTTGCTATTAGCGTGCTTGCTGCCGAACTTTTCTTGCAATTTATTCTTGGAGCTTAGGCTATCTGAAATCCCCTTTGCCGCACCAGTGATGATATCGGCTGGTTTGTATCCCATGATTTCTAGGATCTTACGTGCCGCTTCATAGCTCTCTGGGTGAACTGCTGTGCAGTCTAGCGGCTCCTTACCATCTCTAATGCGAAGGAATCCTGCACACTGCTCAAATGCCTTAGGTCCGAGCTTCGCAACCTTGAGGAGCTGCTTTCTGCTGTCAAATCTACCGTTCTCGTCACGATACTTCACGATATTAGCTGCGATTGGCTTACTAATTCCGGACACGTACTCAAGCAGTGAAGCAGAAGCAGTATTTAAATCTACACCGACGCTGTTAACACAGTCTTCAACCACTGCTCCAAGAGCTTCCGCAAGCCTCTTCTGATCCATGTCATGCTGATATTGGCCGACTCCTATTGAGCGCGGGTCAATTTTAACTAGCTCAGCGAGCGGATCCTGCAGTCTCCTCGCAATAGATGCGGAGCTACGCTCACCTACATCGAGGTCTGGATATTCCTCTGTCGCTAACTTACTAGCCGAGTATACGGAAGCTCCTGCCTCATTCACGATTACATACTGGAGCTTTTTCTTAGGATTTGCATAGAACCCCTGCTCGTACTCCTTTATAAATTCAGCAATAATCTGCTCTGACTCACGAGAAGCCGTACCGTTTCCGACGGAGATGATATCTATGTCATGCTTCTTTACGAGCTTTGCAACGACCATCTTCGCTTCTTTAATCTTATTCTGCGGTGCAGTCGGATAGATGACGGTCGTATCCAAAATCTTTCCTGTAGCATCTACAACAGCCAGCTTGCAGCCAGTTCTAAATGCTGGGTCCCAACCGAGAACAGTCTTGCCGCCAATAGGTGGCTGCATGAGGAGCTGCTCGAGGTTGCTAGCAAATATCTTTATCGCCCCTTCCTGTGCTCTGAGTGTCAGCTCGTTTCTTATCTCCGTTTCTATAGACGGTGCGATAAGTCTCTTATATGCATCTGAAGCGGCCTCTTCGATATACTGCTGAGTCACCTTATTAGCGGAGCTATTAAGGTCTCTGAATAACCTACCTTCTATCTTATCCACTGGAGCCTCAAGCTTTACGCTGAGCACCTTCTCTTTCTCACCTCTATTGATGGCAAGAATTCTGTGACCAGGAAGTCCAGATACCTTCTCGGCAAACTCAAAGTAATTTTCATACACGCTGCGCTCTCCACTAGCCTCGAGTTCAGTCTTAACCGCAGGAACTACTGATGTGATTAGCACACCTTCCATAGCTGTTAACTCCCTGATCCAAGTTCGTATATCCGCATCATCGGAGATGTCTCCAGCAATAATATCAAGTGCTAGCTTGATAGCTGTTTCAGTATCATTTACCTCATGCTCTTCACTCAGATATTTGAGCGCTTCTTCGGTCACTGGAGTAGCTGCATCGCTTGACATGATATATGCTGCAAGCCCTTCAAGACCTTTCTCTCTAGCAATCATCGCACGAGTACGTCTCTTCGGTTTGTACGGTCTATATATATCTTCGACAGCAACTACCGTCTCTGCCTTCTCGAGTTTAGCCAGCAGCTCATCAGTTAGCTTGCCCTGCGACTCGATAGAAGCGATTACTGTCTGTTTTCTCTCCTCGAGTGACCGCAGGTACTTCAATCTCTCTTCAAAGTTTCTCAGCACCTCATCATCGAGCGCTCCAGTTGCTTCCTTTCTGTATCTCGCAATGAATGGGATGGTATTTCCTTCATCTATGAGCGTGATTACAGCCTCGGCCTGCCAATACTTTATACCTAATTCCTGTGTTATCTTCTGTGTAATATCCATATTAATTCAGCATGCTGCTATCTAGGATCAGCATTATCTCCCCTTCATTGTCATATGCACGGAAACGCACCTTCTGCCCTGGTTTTAGGCCAAATCCCTGCTTTGGTGGATTGTGAAGTGTTCCGTAAAATTCGTTGTCGCCAAAGTCCGTCACTCTTACCCATACTACCTCTGGCAAAAATCCTTTTTTACCAACCGTCACACTTATGAAATCCGGAAGCTCCATGTTGCGCCCGGCATCTAGCATCTCGAGTTCTCTGAGCATAGTCATCTTCTGATCTGCCGATTCAAAATTCTCTCGAATATCATCTGGCACGTCTGAAAATGCCGATAAGTCAGCTTCTAGGTTATCTGCGAGTTCAAACTCATAGTCTCTAACATCGCTAAATCTAACTCTTGCGTACTTTTCTGAACTTCTCGGGCCTATCTCTAGTCTTCCATCCTCTAACTTCTTTGCCGATGCAAGTAGGTTAAAGCTGGTACCTATAAGGTCTTCACAGAAGCAATACGCGAGGACCCCTGTTGCCCCATCTATTATCTCGAGCGTGTCAGATAAGTCTTCAAGTGCATCAGGGCATTCGATATAGATAAACTTATGAAATATCTCTCTGAAAATAGCTTCATCAATATACATGTTCAATCTCCGATTTCTAGTTATGTCATATTATCTCTGGTTCAGCCGTGTATTCACGGCTTGCCAAATGTCATTTACCAGCCACTAATTATACCACGATATTGTTTTTTCTCACATAATCATCACACATAGCCGCACAAAAATGGTAAAGTGAAGTCAATAAGAATTGTATGCAATTAATCAGAGTGCTTTAACTTTGGTTTTTAGTAGTATGAGGAGGATAAGAAAATGGCAGCAATTGAATTGACAACAGAAAATTTCGAACAGGAAGTACTACAGGCAGATAAGCCAGTTCTAGTTGATTTCTGGGCTTCATGGTGCGGACCATGCAAGATGCTTTCTCCAGTAATTGAGGAGATTGCTGAAGAGAGAAGCGACATCAAAGTTGGAAAGGTTAACATTGATGAGCATCCAGAGCTAGCTCAGAAGTATGGAGTTATGAGCATCCCAACCGTTCTTGTACTTAAGAATGGAGAGGAAGTAAATAAGTCCGTAGGAGTAGTTCCTAAGAAGGCTCTCCTCGATCTTATCGGCTAATCGTGTTTATCGCGGTACACAATTCATAATCTAACAGTAAAAGACCTCACTATATTATTCTTAGTGAGGTCTTTCTATTAGAATATAATTGTCTTTAGAATGCTTCGTAAACAGCCTGACTATCTTCGAGCAGCATCGCTTCTTCTTCATCACTTAGCTCATGCTTGGAAAGCTCCAAATACGTCTTAGTGAGCCTAATTGCGAAAATCATTCTAACTACGAGGCATATAATGTAAGCGGCAGTCAACAGGAACAGAAATGTCTGCATCCCTCTAAATGCGCTGTACAGAGCCACAAAAGCCTCAGCCCCCTCTCCAGATATCTTGAGTATGTACTTCTTAACAACAAATAGAATGCCTGTCGCACCAATAACTTCTATGACCGTCGCAACGATCATTGCGATTCTATACACTTTCTCAGTTAGAGTAATTCCTTGCGATATAGCTTTTCCACCTAGTATGTCTACAATTCGCCTTGTGCCAAATAGTATATTTCGCATATATATGATGTTTAGCACATTTCCGATAACTTGCACCGCAAGAATTGCTATCAATAATACCCAAATAAGCACACTTACTGTAGTTGTGTTTATATTTTCTGTAGTAACTGCCAAAACTGCAAATCCGCTAGCAGTAACGAAGAAAATGATAAATGCAATTATTGCCAGCATCAGAAAAGCTAGATATATAATGTAAGCTCTAAAGGCATTCCTATAATAAGGATTGAGCTTATGGAGTTTATATAGCCCAATTATATAAAGTACGGTATTCGCTATGAAAATAAATGCAACTAAGTCTGGTACAATTTTGCTTGAGAATAACAGCAGCCCTTGAGATACCTCTGCCATCGCTGCGATCTGCAGCAAAGAAAATAGTCCAGTTACACCGTTTAATAATATATATGCTACTTCTAGCCAAATTGTAATACTGATATATTTCAGCCCATCAAAGCTAATCGATTTCTTATCCATACTCTCTCTTTTCCGATTTCCTAATGTATTATCACTTAGTTTAAATTCACTATTTCTATTTGCAAAATGCGAATACATCAATTTTTAAACTGTTAGTATTTAAATTCATTATATGGTTGAACAAGTTGAGGAAACAACAGATATAATGTAAAATAATAAAGAATTAAGAATTGAAAGTAAGATTAGGAGGAGCTATGGACGGTAAGCAATATCAAGAGGCATTTAACAACAACGTGCCTGATGGCTACGATGCTGATACATATATTATTGTATGCCCTGTATGTAATAAGGAGTTCCAATCATCACCTGGTGATGCAGTTTGCCCAGAGTGCGGAGCTGAACTCAGCTTTACTATTGAGGACAAATAATTGGAGCTGGCGAAGCCAGCTTAAAGATTTTTATCACAGTTAGTGAAAACCTCCCATGTCAGCGTGCTGACGATAGGAGGTTTTTTTGTTGTGTTTATTTAATATTATTTCACAGTCACATAGATGCCGCGGTCACCACTAACCTCTACTTTTAGTGACTTAAAATCACTAACAAATTCCTTTAGATACTTGTAGCGCTTTCCACCTTTCTTGCTGTAGTAACGCACGTCAAAGTTCTTGTATATGCGGTTAAGTTCATTGCCGATAAGCCCTAAATCAGTAGGCTTACCCTTATCATTGTTCTCCATGATAATCTGCTGAATCTTAGCTTCAATCGCCTTCTTGCTAGGAGTATTGGCTGTATTCTCAGTAGGCTCCTTGCTACGCTCCTGCTTCTTTTGCTTCTTATATTCGGCTTCAAGCGCTTCCTCGGCGAGGCGTTCCTCCTCTGCCTGGTTAGCGAGCAGGTCGATATAGATGAACTTATCGTAAGCATTTTCAAGAGCCTCTGTAGCCTTGTCAGACTCTCCCATACCAAGTACTAGGCATCCCGATTCGCTAAGTCTCCTCGCTAGCGAAGTGAAGTCGCTGTCCGAAGAAACTATGCAGAACCCTTCAACATTGCTGCCATACAGGATATCCATCGCATCGATTATAAGCGCTGAATCGGAAGCATTCTTGCCTCTAGTATTGTTAACCTGCATCATCGGTTTAAGTGAATGCTTTCTGATTTCCTGCTCCCATCTCGTCTTGACGATACGCTCCCAATTTCCGTAAATTCTCTTATACGAACAGATACCATACTTCTCAATTTCATCGATTATGTAACCAGCATACTGAGCTGAAATATTCTCCGCATCTATTAGTAGCGCAATCCTAACATCATCTGTCATCTTAGTTTTCCTTATATTTATTAATTTCAGCAACTACAGCTTTGGATATTCTATCTAGTCTGCTCTCAGCTGCTGACTCTGCACCGTAGAACCCAAAGTAAATTTTAAACTTCGGCTCAGTTCCTGAAGGTCTGAATGCAATCCAGTCTAGACCATTCAATTCATATAGAATCACATTTGACTCAGGCATGTAGTCTATGTAGTTCTTTACATCTAGAACTCCGAGTTCTGTTCCTGGTTCACCTAGCTTGCCATCAAGTACCCTTAGATGTTCCATGAATTTTTCTCCAATGCCGGTTCCCTCAACACATACGCTGGTTTCTGCGGAATAACCATATAGCTTGTGCAGCGACTCCAACTGGTCGATTAGCGTTACACCGTTTGCCTTTGACAGTGTGGCTATCTCAGCAATTGCAATAGCTGCCATAACTCCATCTTTATCACGAACAGCCTGATTGAGCATATATCCGTTGCTTTCTTCAAAGGCGAACAAAAACCTCTCTGAACCATTGTCTGAATGCTGTCTAATCTGCTCGGCAATATTCTTTATACCAGTTAGTGTCTCGTACTGCTTCACCCCATATCTAGCGCTAATTGCTCTGGCTAGTCGAGTTGATACTATTGTAGTTGCGGTGTATCCATTTTCAGTAAGTCTGCCAAGCTTCTTCGCCTCAGATAGAAGGTACTCGAGCAGTATTGCTCCAATCTGATTTCCTGACAGCTTCCTATATTCACCATTGTCATAAACCGCTACTCCAAGTCTATCTGAATCTGGATCTGTGACGATGATGATGTCAGCAATTGACATCTCAGCATATTTCTTTGCTAAATCATATGTATCATCATACTCTGGATTAGGCACTCTGAGACTTGGAAAATTCCCATCTGGACGATCCTGCTCATTTACTGCAAATACCTTTTCATACCCAAGCTCACGAAGTGCTCTCCTTACAGGTTCGCGTCCTGAACCATTGAGCGGAGAATACACGATGCGCAGCGATGCTCTTGCTCTTCTGCTCACACTGCTGCTATTGAAAGAATCCATAATCATCGCATTGTAGCTGTCGTCGATTTCTCTGCCGAAATATTTGATTTTTCCAGACTTAACAAGCTCCTCAAATGATTCAGAATTCGCTAGTATCTCTATACCGTCAACTGCAGCCCTAATACGGCTTTTTATCTCCTCGGTTTCTTCGTCAATCATCTGTGAACCATCGGCTCTGTATGACTTAAATCCATTGTATTCCTTAGGGTTGTGTGATGCGGTAATCATGATGCCGCCATCTGCATCGAAATTTCTTATTGCATATGAAAGCATTGGCACTGGGCGGAGTCTGTCGGAGAAAAGCACCTTAACTCCAGCCGCACAGCTTGCCACTGCAGCCGCCTCTGCAAACTCTCTAGAATTATTGCGCGAATCATACGAGATAACGATTTTTACATCCTCACCCTCGTGCTGCTCAGTCAGCATTTCACCCATAGCATATGCTGCTGTTGCAACCGTGTAGATATTCATACGTGCAGATCCAGCTCCCATGGTCGCTCTCATTCCTGCCGTGCCAAAATCAAGCTCATCACTAAAGCAGCTCTCTATTTCATCGGGACGAGATATCATGTTCATTAGATACTGTCTCATATTTGAGTCGATTCCTTTGGAGTTAATCCATTCTGTATAATTCTTGATTGCTTTGCTTTCTTCCATATCAATTCTCTAATTCTAAATTAAATATACAGCCTATAACTTTTTCGAAATACAGTCTCGAGCATGCACAGCAGCCCATATTCCAAGGCTCCGCACACGCTCGGACTAATCGATACTTATATTATTCTACAGTTACACTCTTTGCGAGGTTACGAGGTCTGTCGATTTCGCAGCCCTTTTCCTTTGCAACGTAGTAAGCATATATCTGTAGAGGAATTACGCTGAGAAGTGGTGAAACTTCATCCA
>NZ_CALHTQ010000014.1 GCF_938039775.1 uncultured Mogibacterium sp.
TAATGCTTAACCCTCTGGGTGTACCTTCCCGAATGAACGTTGGACAGGTACTCGAGGTTCACCTGGGACTCGCTGCCAAGACAAAGGGTTGGTACATTTCTACACCGGTATTTGACGGAGCTAGCGAGATTGACGTAATCAACATGCTAGATGACTGCGGTCACCCTAAGACGGGCAAGCTTAGACTTAGAGATGGAAGATCTGGCGAGTACTTCGATAATCCTGTAACTGTTGGATACATGTACATGCTCAAACTGCACCACCTTGTAGACGACAAAATCCATGCTAGAAGTACAGGTCCTTACTCACTAGTAACTCAGCAACCACTCGGTGGTAAGGCTCAGTTCGGTGGACAGAGATTCGGAGAGATGGAGGTATGGGCACTCGAGGCTTATGGAGCTGCTTATACACTTCAGGAGATACTAACAGTTAAGTCTGACGATATCATCGGACGTGTTAAGACTTACGAGGCAATCGTTAAGGGCAACAACATTCCAAAGCCTGGTATTCCAGAGTCCTTCAAGGTACTCATCAAGGAGCTACAGGCACTATCACTCGACGTTAGAGTAATGTCTGGTGATAACCAGGAAATCAAGCTAAAGGATACATCCGAGTTTGATGAACCTGCTTCAGTAGATCGTATGCTCAAGGAAGCTGATAGACGCACAGAGGCTATGCATGAGCGTGAACGTGAGCAGGAAGAGGAGTTGCGCGCAAGACAGGCTGAGGTCGATGAGTTTGATGAAGAGGCAGACTTCGATGAAGAGCCAGATCTAAGCATTCTAGATACATTGACAGCGGCACTTGGTGTTGATGAAGATGTTCCAGAGGTGATAGATGACGACGAGGAGCCTGAGATGGTAAGCCTTGACGAGATAATTGGCACAAGCGACGAAGCTATTGATGAATAATTAAGGGGGAAACATGACTAAAAACGATAACAATCAAGATCTTAGAAATTTTGAATCCCTACAGATCAAGTTGGCTTCAACAGAGAAGATGCTTGAGTGGTCTCATGGTGAGGTAACAAAGCCTGAGACCATCAACTACAGAACTCTCAAGCCTGAACGTGACGGACTCTTCTGTGAGAAGATTTTCGGACCTACTAAGGATTGGGTGTGCTCCTGTGGAAAATACAACAAAATTCGCTTTAAGGGCATCGTTTGCCCTTACTGCGGAGTTGAAGTAACGAAGTCCAAGGTAAGAAGAGAGAGGATGGGACACATTCAGCTTGTTAGCCCTGTTTCTCATATTTGGTACTTCAAGGGAATCCCTTCAAGAATCGGACTAGTGCTCGATATCACTCCTAAGCAGCTAGAGAGAGTGCTGTATTTTGCAGCATATGTTGTAACTGACCCAGGAGAAACTCCGTTTGAGTACAAGCAGATTATCGAAGAGAATCAGTACAATGAAGCTCGAGAGATTTATGGTAAGAACTTTGAAGCAGCGATGGGTGCAGAAGCTATCAAGACTCTTCTTCAGAACATCGAAGTAGATGAGGAAACTGAACTTCTCAGAGAGCAGCTCAAGAAGGCAACTGGACAGAAGAGAATTCGTCTAGTTAAGAGACTCGAGGTTATCGAGGCACTTAAGCAGTCTGGAAACAGACCTGAGTGGATGATTCTCGATGTAGTTCCTGTAATTCCGCCAGATCTGAGACCTATGGTTCAGCTTGAGGGTGGCAGATTTGCTACATCTGACCTTAATGACCTATACAGAAGAGTTATCAACAGAAATAACAGACTTAAGAAGCTGCTCGAACTCGGAGCCCCTGACATAATCGTTAGAAACGAGAAGAGAATGCTTCAGGAGTCGGTTGACTCTCTAATAGATAATGGCAGAAGAGGTAGAGCTGTAACTGGTGCTGCTGGTAGACAGCTTAAGTCACTATCCGACATGCTAAAGGGTAAGCAGGGACGTTTCCGTCAGAACCTACTCGGTAAGCGTGTTGACTACTCTGGACGTTCTGTAATCGTAGTAGGACCTGAACTGAAATTCTATCAGTGCGGACTTCCTAAAACGATGGCGCTAGAGCTGTTCAAGCCATTTATCATGAAGGAACTTGTTGAGCAGGAACTTGCGCATAACATTAAGAGTGCAAAGACGATGGTTGAGAAGATGAAGTCAGAGGTATGGGATGTTCTCGACTACGTAATCAAGGATCATCCGGTACTTCTTAACCGTGCTCCGACACTGCACAGACTCGGAATCCAGGCTTTCGAGCCGGTTCTAGTAGAGGGTAAGGCTATTAAGCTTCATCCGCTGGTTTGTACAGCGTTTAACGCCGACTTCGACGGAGATCAGATGGCTGTACACGTTCCTCTATCGGTAGAGGCGCAGGCAGAGGCTAGGTTCCTCATGCTATCAGTTAACAATATTCTTGCGCCTAAGGATGGTTCGCCTATCACAATTCCAACTCAGGACATGATTCTCGGAAGTTACTACCTCACACATGAGGGTACAGAGGCTCGTAACCTTGAGAATGAAAAGGGTGATGGCAAGTGCTTTGCTGATCTTGATGAGATGCTTATGGCATATAGAAACCATGCTGTGGGAATTCATGCAAAGGTTAAGGTTAGAAGACAGGCGTTCCCTGGAGATCCAGGAAAGTTAGTAGAGTCTACAGTAGGTAGATTTATCTTCAACCAGGGACTCCCTCAGGATATGGGCTTTGTAAATAGAGACGAAGATCCGTATTCACTCGAGGTAGACTTCCTCTGCGACAAGAAGAAACTCGGTGTTATCATCGACAAGTGCTTCAAAAAGCATGGTAATACAAGAACCGTTCTTATGCTCGACTATGTAAAGAGCATAGGTTACCACTACTCAACTAAGGCTGCTGTTACAATCAGTGTATCCGACATGGAGGTTCCTGAGGAAAAGGCTGAAATCGTTGCAGAGGCTGATAAGCAAGTGGATAAGTTCGAGGCTGCGTACAGACGTGGTCTGATGACAGATAGAGAACGTTATGAGAGAATCATCAAGACGTGGAAGGATGCAACTGATCAGGTTGCTGACGCTCTGATGGATTCCCTAGGACCTCTCAACAACCTGTTCATCATGGCAAGCTCTGGAGCCAGAGGTAACAAATCGCAGATTAGTCAGGTTGGCGGTATGAGAGGACTTATGGCTAACGCGACAGGACACACCGTAGAGATTCCTATCAAGGCGAACTTCCGTGAAGGTCTATCTATCCTAGAGTACTTCATTTCTTCAAATGGTGCTCGTAAGGGTCTTGCGGATACTGCGCTTCGTACGGCTGACTCCGGATATCTAACAAGAAGACTTGTAGATATTTCGCACAGCGTAATCGTTACAGAGGACGATTGTGGATCAGTAGAAGGCGTTGAAATCAAGGCATTCACAGATGGCAAGGAAGTAATTGAGCCGCTAGCACAGAGAATCGCAGGCAGATTTGTAACAGAAGCTGTTGTGCACCCTGAGACTGGCGAAGTTCTAGCTGCTGAAGGCGAATTCATCGAAGATGACGTTGCAGAAGCAATCGAGGCTGCTGGTGTTGAGGTAGTTAAGATTAAATCTGTCATGACTTGTCAGGCAGAGCACGGAGTTTGCGCTAAGTGCTACGGTAGAAACCTCGCTACAGGAACTGCAGTTCTACCAGGTGAGACTGTTGGTATCATTGCTGCTCAGTCTATCGGTGAGCCGGGTACACAGTTGACTATGAGAACGTTCCACACTGGTGGTGTAGCTGGAAGCGATATCACACAGGGTCTCCCAAGAGTTGAGGAGCTGTTCGAAGCTAGAAAGCCTAAGGGTCTAGCTGAAATCTGCGAGGGAGATGGAGAGGTTGTATCCATCGAGCCAACTGATGACAACAGGACTAGCGTTGTCGTTAAGGAGGAAGGTGGCAACCGCGAGTATATTATCTCCTATGGTTCAAGACTCAATGTAAAGGTTGGTGACGCTGTTTATGCAGGTGGCCAGATTACAAAGGGACCTCTCGATCCACATGATGTAATGAGAATTCTCGGCGTTCAGGGAGTATACGAATACTTGCTACGTGAGGTTCAGAGAGTATACAGACAGCAGGGTGTAGACATCAACGACAAGCATGTTGAGGTTATCGCATCTCAGATGCTATCTAAGTACAAGATTGAAAAAGCTGGAGATACTAGGCTGTTACCTGGCAGCATGTACAGCATCAATGAGATTAATAGTGCAAATGCTGAAATTGACCCAGAAGAGGGAGAGCCAGCTACATACGAGCGTCAGCTTCTTGGTATCACCAAGGCGGCTCTTGCTACAAGCTCGTTCCTATCTGCTGCATCGTTCCAGGAGACTACTCGTGTCCTAACAGACGCTGCGGTTAAGGGTAAGACTGACCATCTAGATGGACTCAAGGAAAACGTTATGATCGGTAAGCTAATCCCTGCAGGAACTGGTATGAAGCGTTACGCTGCAGTTGACGTTGATTATGGCGAAAATGAGCCTCTTATGAACTCAAGCTACGATGACGAGAACATGGTTCTCAAGATGCCATCAGCTCATGTTCAGCCTCAGTCTGCACCGCTTTATGATGGCGTTGAGGAATAAAGTTAGGCAACATTGACCCGCAAATGATACAAATTAATCGCGTATAATAACAAGCCGATGCATTGACAATTCAGTGCATTGGCTGTTATAATATGTAGGTTCAATATACTACGCGGAGACTGTCTACATGGTCACTGCTGGTTTGAATGAGTTAAATTTTATAAGAAAGGAGACAATAATGCCTACTATTAACCAATTAGTTCGTCAGGGCAGAAAGAGTGCAGTTAAGAAGTCAGGTTCCCCAGCTCTTGGTAAGAACATGAATAACCTTAAGAAGACTCTTACTGATGTAAATTCGCCTCAGAAGAGGGGAGTATGCGTTGCAGTTAAGACTGTAACTCCTAAGAAGCCTAACTCGGCGCTAAGAAAAGTTGCCAGAGTTCGCTTGACTAACGGTATTGAAGTAACAGCATATATTCCTGGAATCGGTCACAACCTACAGGAGCACAGTGTTGTACTAATCAGAGGCGGAAGAGTTAAGGACCTCCCTGGTGTGAGATATCACATCGTTAGAGGAACACTTGACGCTGCTGGCGTATCGGGTCGTGGTCAGGGACGTTCCAAGTATGGAGCAAAGAGACCTAAGAAGTAATTGATTTCGGGATATTGTCCTTAATATATGATATTAAGGCGCACACGGCCAGCGACAGAAACAGGCCGAGTACCCCGTGAACTTAAGGAGGGAAGAGAAGTGCCAAGAAAAGGTAACGTACCAAAGAGAGAAGTACTTCCAGATCCAGTATACGGTAGCGTAGTGGTTTCAAAGCTGATTAACAGCATTATGCTAGACGGTAAGAAGGGTGTAGCCCAGGCAATCGTTTATGATGCATTTGATCAGATTAAGGAATCCACTGGCGAAGAACCACTGGAAGTATTTGAGAAGGCGATGAGCAACATCATGCCTGTACTAGAAGTTAAAGCAAGAAGAGTCGGTGGTGCAAACTATCAGGTTCCTATCGAAGTTAGACCAGAGAGAAGACAGACTCTCGCTCTACGTTGGCTCACAAAGTTCACAAGACTTAGAGGTGAGAGAACTATGGCTGAGAGACTAGCTCACGAGCTTATGGACGCTTCTAACAACACAGGTGCATCTGTGAAGAGAAAAGAAGACACTCATAAGATGGCTGAGGCTAACAAGGCGTTTGCACACTACAGGTGGTAATCTGAGATGACACACCTGACAGAAATTAGATAAAAGCAGGAAGGAGGATTTATGGCTAGACAATTTACTCTAGAAAATACCAGAAATATTGGAATCATGGCTCATATCGACGCCGGTAAGACAACAACTACCGAGAGAATCCTTTATTATACAGGAAAGACTCATAAGATCGGTGAGACTCATGACGGTGCTGCTACCATGGACTTCATGGCTCAGGAGCAGGAGCGTGGTATTACAATTACCTCTGCTGCTACAACCGCTCAGTGGAAAGGCACAAGAATTAACATTATTGACACACCTGGACACGTTGACTTTACTGTTGAGGTAGAGAGATCGCTACGTGTACTTGACGGTGCGGTAATGGTACTAAGTGCTAAGGAAGGTGTTGAGCCTCAGTCAGAGACAGTATGGAGACAAGCTGAGAAGTATAACGTTCCAAGAATGATTTTTGTTAACAAGATGGACATTCTAGGAGCTAACTTCTTCCACGTAATCGATACTATTCATGATAGACTAAGAGCTAATGCTGTACCTGTTCAGATTCCAATCGGTTCTGAGAACATGTTTGAGGGAATTATCGACCTTATTGAGATGAAGGCTGAGATTTATGATAAGAACGACGCTACAGGTAAAGAGTTCGCAATCGTAGAAATTCCAGAGAACATGAAGGAAGAAGCGCAGGCTTGGCATGACAAGATGATCGAGGCTGTTGCTGAACTCGATGAAGAGCTGACTATGAAGTACCTCGAGGGAGAAGAAATCTCAATTGAGGAACTCAAGACAGTTATCAGAAGAGAGACTATTGCAGGAAATATTTTCCCTGTATTTTGCGGATCTGCATACAAGAACAAGGGTGTTCAGATGATGCTAGACGGTGTAGTTGACTACATGCCAGCACCTACAGACATTCCTTCAATCGGTGGTATAAACCCTGATACAGAGGAAGAGGATGTAAGACACTCAAGCGACAAGGAGCCATTCTCGGCACTTGCGTTCAAGATTGTAGCAGACCCATACGTAGGAAAGCTTGCGTTCTTCAGAGTATACTCTGGAACACTTGAGACTGGTTCATACGTATACAATGCAACAAAGGGCAAGCGTGAGAGAATAGGAAGAATCCTTCAGATGCACGCTAACCACAGAGAAGAGATTGAGAAAGTTTACTCAGGAGATATCGCTGCAGCTGTAGGACTAAAGCAGACTACAACTGGAGACACACTCTGCGACGAGAAGAAGCCAATCATTCTCGAGTCTATGGAATTCCCAGATCCAGTAATCGAAATCGCTATCGAACCTAAGACCAAGGCTGGTCAGGAGAAGATGGGTATCGCTCTCGCTAAGCTGGCTGAAGAGGATCCAACATTCAGAACATACACTAACCCAGAGACTGGACAGACTATCATCGCTGGAATGGGTGAGCTTCACCTAGAAATCATCGTTGACAGACTTCTTAGAGAGTTCAAGGTAGAGGCTAACGTAGGTAAGCCGATGGTATCCTACAAAGAGACTATTACCGTTGAGGTTGATGAAGATTACAAGCACAAGAAACAGTCCGGTGGTTCTGGTCAGTACGGACACGTTAAGTTCAGACTATATCCAAGAGAAGCAGGCGCTGGATTCGAGTTCAAGAACTCCATCACAGGTGGTGCTATTCCTAAGGAATACATCCCTAAGATTCAGGAGGGAATGGAAGCAGCAATGCAGAATGGACCTGTTGCTGGCTACCAGCTAGTAGACGTTGGTGTAGATTTATACGACGGTTCATACCACGAAGTAGACTCATCTGAGATGGCATTCAAGATTGCAGCTACCATGGGATTCAAGGAAGCTTGCAAGAAGGCAAAGCCAGTTCTACTAGAACCAATCTTCAAGGTAGAGGTTACTGTACCTGAGAACAACATGGGAGACATCATCGGTGACATCAGTTCAAGAAGAGGATCTATCGAAGGATCTGACATAAATAATGGTGCTGCTGTCGTAAGAGGATTCGTTCCACTATCCGAGATGTTCGGATATGCTACAGACCTACGTTCTAAGACACAGGGTCGTGGTGTATACGTAATGCAGTTCGACCACTTCGACAAGCTACCTGAGAGCTTGAAGGAGAAAGTTGCAAAATAATCTACACTCTCAATGAATTTATCGGAGAGAATATAAATTTTACAGAAAATTATTTCAAATAATTCTAAATAGGAGAAATTATCATGGCAAAGCAGAAGTATGAGAGAACCAAGCCACATATCAACATCGGTACA
>NZ_CALHTQ010000015.1 GCF_938039775.1 uncultured Mogibacterium sp.
TATCTCTGTAACTAAGCCTATTACTCTTGTAGTCTAGTAAGACGAGCTCATCTCCATCTCTAAAGTAGCAGTCGATTATACCTTGAACCAGCACAATCTTACCGTGGTGCTCTGTCCGCAAGGTAAACGGCTTCTCTTTGGATAGCAAGCCCTCTCTAGCTGCTGCACAAGCCCGCGCTCCTATTTCAGTCTCAAAGAACGCATATATTTTGCGAAGATCAAGAGCTTTGAATACAGCCTCAGAAATGGCTCCATTGACACGAAGATTCTCAGCTCTTTCGTTTATATAGGCTTTATCACACTCACGAGCCTCATTAATCGCCTTCTTGAAATCCACAAACTCCATAATTCTGTGATATGCAGTTCCTATACTTGCTGCATCAGCGCTAGCTAGCCTCAAGACTCTGGTATTTCTATCTTCAATTTTGCCTTTATAAGTCTCTTTATCCTTGGCTTCCTTGTTAAGCTCGCTAACGGAGTACTTCGCCTTGGTATTAAGGTCATCCTTATATGCGTATTCATAATCAAGACGCCTCTTAACCTCCTTATATTCCGAGCTAAGCTCGATATCCATCGGGATCTTATCAGTGGTCAAGAAATTGTTTGCCCCACGTGGCAGCATCGGCATTCTCACTTCATGCATATCGATTGACATGTAGTCATTAAGCTTGTTGTTATCGTTAAGCTTTCCCATTATTTTGAAATAGCTAGTTCTAGAACGAATATCATCAAGCACAAACTCATCTGTCTTCTCACAGCCGATAAGATATAGCTTTTCCCGAGCACGTGTCATCGCAACGTACAAGACTCTAAGCTGCTCCTGGTACTCATCCTCACGAATCTTGGCTGTTATCTTCTTCTGCATCAGCGTTCTACGCCAGTAATGCTCGTCTGGATTAACATATGCCAAGGCGATTCCTAGCTCATTGTCGAACTGGAAGCCTTTAGTACCAGATGAGTAATTGAGCTGATTGCCCATGCCTGCTACGATTACGAATGGAAACTCGAGTCCCTTACTCTTATGGATGGTCATTATCCTGACAACATCATCTTCCTCGCTGACCATTGATGGCTGTCCCATCTCTACGTTTTTGGTCCTTAACACCTCAAGATAGCTGATGTAGCTACTGAGTGAGGCTATGCTAGACATCCTAAAAGCTCCTGCTCTCTCGACTAGTGCTCTTAGGTTAGCCTGCCTCTGTCTGCCTCCATACATGGCTCCTGCATACATATAATAATTAGAATCTTCTAGTAGGTACCAAATGTAATCATCGAGCTGCATCATCTTGCTGTGTGCTCGCCATTTCTCGATGGTCGTGAGCGCCTCATTTACACGAGACTTTAGACTATCGTCACTGCCATTTGCACCGTATTCAAGTAGCGCATCACAGTATGACTGCCTTTGGTATTGCATATCCCTTTCTCTATCCTTAGCTTCCGAAATCTGCTTCTCCCTTGCGAAAGCTCTAACCTCAGCGAGCTGCTCTGTAGTAAACCCAAACACCTCTGACCTGAGCACGGATATGAGCGGAATGTCCTGATGCATGTTATCAACAATTTTAAGTATTGCCATAGCTACAGCTACTTCAACCGTGTCAAAATAGCCACCATCATCAGAGATGTGTGACGAGATGCTCTTGCTCATCAGCGACTTATAATACATGTCTGATTTATTCTTAGTAGAACGGAGCAGTATGGCTATATCTTTCGGAGTTGCTTTTCT
>NZ_CALHTQ010000016.1 GCF_938039775.1 uncultured Mogibacterium sp.
GTCGTTGATTTGAGCCTTTAGCTCCCCTATTTCATCTAAAGTTTCGATAGGTAAAACTGCACTTCTGTCGAGATCCATCATCCTGGTTGTAACCTCTTTTATCTCCTGAATATTTCTCGTCAGAAGCCTTGCATACATCAGCGATATAAGTACTGATATTGCTAGCGAAGAAGCTAACGATATCGGGAGCAGCTTAAGTATAAGCTCTTTTGCATCTTGGCGCATGTCAGTAGTTGAAACAAAATTCACCGCCAGCTCACTATGATCCGCAAGCCTTATTTTGCGCGACTCGATGATGAGCGAATTATTACTACTCGCCTTATCAACGCTATCATCCGCCACATCTCCGACTTTAAGTTCATCCTCCTTGAGGCTGTCACTCACTACATAAGCTTTAATCTCACTGCTCTTAGAATAGAATGTCAGATACTGCTGAGCAAAGCTCTTGTCCTTGCCCGTAAGCGCCGCAGATACTGCATTGGCCTTGGATATGATTTCACTCTTTCTGCTCTCTAGGTAAATTTTAGGAAACATCAGAAACACCATCAGATGCACCACTACGATTAGCACACCGAGGATGGTGAATGTCTGGATGAACATTTTAGGGAATATCTTTAGTCTTTTCATTTCCTCTCCAGTTTATATCCTACGTTCCTAATAGTTACTATACAGTCTAGCTCAAGCTTTCTCCTTAGCTCCTTTATGTATACATCTATCACTCGGTCAAAAGGAGGCTCCTCTGTCGCCTTCCACACACCGTCTATAATCTGCTCTCTAGTCAGTGCTCGTCCTTCATTATGGACGAGAAATTTTAATATATCTACTTCCTTAGCATTGATATCTATAGGCTTCCCTGCAAGCTTCGCCGTATAGCTTGCAAAATCTACCTCTGCGCTATTATAACTGAACTTATCCGCTACTACGTAGTAACGCTCGATTAGAGAATCAACGCGGGCACGGAGCACTGGCAATGAGAACGGTTTCTCGAGATATCCATCTGCCATATTTGTATAAGCCTCGATTTTATATTCTTCATCGCCAAATGCAGTCAGCATAAGAACTGGGAGCTTGCTCGATTTTCTTATCTCCTTAAGGACCTCAAGTCCGTTAAGATGCGGCATCTGGATATCGAGGATAGCTAGGTTTATATCATGTTCACCAAACTTATCAAGTCCTTCTCGTCCGTCCGCAGCCTCGATTGTAGTATAACCAAACTCAGAGAGGAAGCCTGCGACTCCCTCCCTGATATTCTGATCGTCTTCAACTATAAGAATCTTCATTGACCCTCCAGTCTCTATCTCACGTCTATAAGCAGCTCCTTCGGTCTCTTGCGCAGGATGCGGTATGTAGAAATGAGCAGTGATATAGCTAGTACTACTGTCATAAAGAGCACGACATAAATCACAGCTCTTCCGTTAATGATAACATCTAAACTTGTCAGAGTCTTGTTAAATCCGTCAACTTCTGCACCTCCACCGAGACCTGCCGAAGCGGACTCCTTGGAGATACCCTTAGCAATATTCCCCGTGACGCTTTGAAGCACCTTGTTTCCTATAATTTTGCCTAGCGTCCCTGCTGCAAAGAACGAAATAATATAAGCAGGAATCGTTATAAATGCGAGCTCTGCTGCAAACTGTCCTGCGATTTCCCTTTTAGTTCGGCCGATCGCCAACAATACAGCAACTTCTTTCTTTCTCGAGTTCATCCATAGGAACAGGAGGAGCGAAACTACGAGCCCTGCAAACACTATACCTCCCACAAATAGCTTATTTGCCGATGAATAGATTCCCGAAATTGACTGCTGCAGCGCTGGATAGTTTGATGTGCTCTTCACTAGCGTGTAGTTCTGCCAATCTATATCGAGCCCCTCAACTTTCTTGATAACTTTATCGAGGCTCTTGTCTCCCTTTACGAAGAAAGTCGCATCCTGATACACTGCAGTCTGCTCTGTATTTCCGTACAGCTTTGCTGCTGTGTCGATGTCGCTGATTATATTATTCTCATAGAGTTCTACCGCTGCACTCACGCCACCTTGGTTGTGCCCATCAAATAAGCCTTTGATCTCAACCTCTATGGTCTCGTCCGCCTGCTTCTCGTTGTCTGCGTCGTACTGATTAGACCTTATTTTAATCTTGTCGCCGACCTTGAGATTATTCTTCTCAGCAAGGTCTTTGTGAATAAGCACCTTATTCTTATCATTCTTCCCAAGATGCTTTCCCTCTACAAGTCTAAATGTACCAGCTACGAACTTCGTATCCTGCGACGAATCGTTCACACCAGTTACCATCACAGTGCTCTTAAACTTCTCTATGCGCTCCGCATCTTCATTCTGATTTGTCGCATCAGTTCTGATTATCTCGTATCCAACGAGATCAGCTACTGCTCCGATTCTCTTGATGTATCCGTTTACATAGCCAGATTTCACGATTTTATTGATATCTTCGTTACGAATGTTTCCGCCGCCTCTAGCAGTTCCCATATTAACCTGGCGATTTATCTCCATGGTGAAACTATTCGTTATGTCACCAAAAGTTTTTGCTGCCGCTTTGTTAGTTGCGTCCTTAATTGCAAGTCCAACCATACTCAATGTAGCCATCGCAGTAATGACGAGCAATATGATCAGAGATTTTAGACTCTTTCTTGTGACATATGCAAATGCATTTTTAATCATCGTCATCCTCCTAGTTATTCTTTCTCGTCTCTTTGAGCTTCTTGCCACTAAGCTCCATAACTACATCGGCTGCATTTGCAACCTCTTTGCTATGTGTAACTACGATGACACACTTATCCCTCTCTTGAGCCAGCATCTTGAGGATTCCGATAATTTCGCCAGCAGTTGAATCATCGAGATTTCCAGTCGGTTCATCTGCGAGAATAACTGGTGCCTCCGAAGCTAGAGCCCTTGCTATAGCAACTCTCTGCTGCTGTCCACCTGAAAGCTTCATGACATTTCGCTTAATCTCACTGCTGTTAAGGCCAAGTTTAAGAAGCAGTTCGTCAGAAGCGGTTCTGTTTACGAGCCTAACATTTTCAATAGGTGTCAGATAATCGATCAGGTTGTAGTTCTGAAACACCAAGGATATGTTGTCCCTACGGTGATTGCTGTATCCGTGTAGTGCTATGTTCTTGCCATTAAAGCAAATCTCTCCTGAACTAGGTACATCAAGCCCCGCTAGTAGAGATAGAAGCGTCGACTTGCCGGCGCCTGACTTGCCAGTTATAGCGTAGAATTTACCCGCTTCAAAGCTGCAATTAATCGATGATAGCACCTTGTCTCTCGAGCCATGGTAACTGTATGATACGTTTTTAATTTCTATTACTTTCATGCCTTCTCCTAACTAATCTTGGATAGTATTTCCTTTGGACTACGTATTAAAATTGCTCCAGATGTTATAACAACAGAAACGAATATTATCATTAGTAACAGAGCGTAGCTCATCGCAAAAGTCGTGAAACTAGCACCTATTCCACCTTCGCTTAGACCTCTCGCAAGCGCTCCCGATTCATCACTACTTGCAAATCCATCAACGATAAACGAATATGCAACATTTCCGACTATTAGTGCCGATATCATCGCTGGAATCGATACAAATATGAGTTCAAGAACGAACTGTCCGACTATCGCCAGTTTGTTTACCCCAATAGACAAGAGAATTCCAATCTCATAAATTCTCTCCCTGAGCCAGAGCACCAGTATGAGTGAAAGTACTATTGTTCCGCCTCCTAGAATTGACAGTGTCATGATTCTCATGATGTTTTTAACTCCTGACAGTGACTCGGAAGCCTCTTTGAACGCTCCATTATTCTTAGTTGTCTCGAACTTCGACCAATCTAAATTTAATTTCCTTATATTTTTCTCTGCAGTTTCTAAATTCTCTGGACTATTCGTCGTAACTGTTATTGAACTAGCCACTCTACTATCACTCGTATATCCAAGTCCCTTCTGACTGGAATCATAGTCAGTAAACATGGTGTTTTCACTAAGATCAGATGGCATACCCGTGTGTTGCTCTTGCATCTTACCGGAGAATATTCCGACTATTTCGAGTATCTCTGTATCCTCTCCAGACGCTGCATTCCCGTCTGATTTCAAAAATTTCAGGCTAATCTTGTCGTGCAGTTTCAGCTTGTTGTGCTCGGCAAATTTTCTGTGCACAAGCACCTTGCCTCTGTCACTCCTAGTGATATGCCTTCCTTCCTCAAGATTGAAAACTCCACTGCTAAAAAGCACCTCGCGTTCCGTCCGAGTAGCTGCCTGTACAGATACCGCATTTCTAAACTCGCTCGGTACATCATCTCGTATAACCGTTTGATTTCCGTTGACAACGTTACTACCTACGAGCGTCGCTACGCCTTCATACCTAGGAATAACTTCGCTGACACCATTCACTTTTTTTAAACCTGCGAAGTTCTTGATTTCAAACGTTCCTTGGTCCCCTTTCTTGACTATTGATAACGATGAATTTGAAACCTTGTAGAGAGACTTTTCAACGTTATCACTAGATATAATTATATTTAAACACACATGTATACATGCGAGGACCAAGGTCAAAATGATGAAGATTATAAAAGTTCTGCATCTGCGCCTAGCGACATAGGCGATTGCATTTTTTACCACTTGTAGCCATCCTCCTTATAGTTTTTTCGAAGCCCTTACTTCATACAAGAAATATTACCGAACATTTATGAAATGTTTATGAAATGAAAAAAAAAGCAAACACAGGAATTTGCATTTGCCTTTAATTTATTCATATTAGTCAACTATTATGTACTTATAGTCTTATTTTCGCTCCCGTAACAAGAGAACTTCTTACACTTGTCACCAAAGCAATCTAGTTAGTGAATTACGCTTTACGTCTCAATCTCACTACTGCAGAAAGTGCAAAAATTGCTCCAGCTAGCATGCTTACATAGAGCATAACATTCTCTGTATCCCCAGTCTTTGGTCCTTTCTTGTGAACCTTAACTACCTTCTTAACTGTTGGCACCTTATAAACTGGGTATACGTTTATCATGCTCTTGGTGAGAGATGTGTTCACATCGAAAACCTCGCCTGTATCTGCATTTACCCAGTGTGAGAACACCTTTCCTGCTGGTGCAGCTGGCGCTTCAGGCATAGTTGCCCCAACCAGTTTGAGATTGTTGCCACGGATAGTTGTCAAAGTCTTGATGAGCTTAGCAGCATCATTGTTATCGAACGCTTCCTTTGTCTCCCAGAACTTCACATTTACTGCAGGAGCCCATACGTAAGCCGTTCCACCATGATTTGCACCCACGCTATATGTGTATGCAGGATGTGCTGCGTTGTCTGGATCTGCTGCAATGTTTATAGTCTTATTAGATAGACCCCTGATATCAAAACGCGTAAGCGACTCACCAGCTGCATTTACAGGCTGTGTAGCTACCTGGCTTCCTCCAGCTGTTGCTGTAAGAGCACCATCTACAACGTGATCACTGTAGTCTTCGAGCACCGATCCACCCATGATAATTGATCCGTTTGTTCCTCCTGTAAATACTGGTGTTGACCCATTATCCTCTGTTATTCCGTTAAGCGTTACATGTGGCTTACCTTTAGTTGCGAGAACACTTCCATCTAGTGCGTACTTATATCCTTCAACTTTAAGCACACTAGTATCATTTACTGTAACCTTCGCTCTTCTAATACCGCTATTTGCAAGTCCGCCATTAGCCTTGATGAGCAGTTTTCCGCCGTTCTCTATATTAACTGTATCAGCTGCGTTATTTCCTGCGTTAAGACCTCTACCTGCAGTTGTTGTATTGATTTCGAAAGTAGCTCCATCGATATTGAGGTGTCCAGAGGTTGGAATTACCATTCCGTATCCTCTAGCTGTTGCTCTTGTCTCGTTGATTGTAACCTTTGTGTTTGCGCCGCTTACATTCATCTTGCCGTTCATGTATAGGTCTCCAAAGGTACCATTTCCGTTGTTTTCAATTGTCATCTGTGCGCCATCCGACACGTTGAAGGTAGCTCCGTCAACTTCGATTCCACCTTCGTTTCCTGTATTTGCACAGTTCTTAACGACAAATGTTCCGCCCTTAATGTTAGTAGTGTTTCCACCTAATAGAGCATAGAATCCGAATCCTGGAGCGCCATCGATAGTAAAGTTTGTGTGGTCAAAATTGAACTTTACAGATGGATCGTTAGACCAGATACCGTAAGTATTTGGATTCTTGAGAAGGAAAGAGCCTGCTCCAGTAAACGTTGTATTGGAGTTAGCATATCCTCTAAAATCTCCACCAACGAGCGTTACATTTGCTCCTGCATCCGCCTTGATTGTTACAGCTCTCCTGATATGAATCGGTGCAGTCATATTGTAATTGTACGTTCCTGCTGGAAATTCAACTACATCATACTTATTACCTGCAGCATCTGTGGTTGTACCGTCGATGATAGCCGTTAGCTGAGCTGCAGTCTCACTTCCTGTTGCAGTGTACTTCGTAGCAGCATATGCCATATTAGGTGGCATCATCATCATTAATGATAAAAAGAATGCTAAGACAAGTGCCGCACTCCTGCCATAACGAATTGAAGCTTTCATAAGTCCTCCTTACTTCAAGATAATAAAAGTAAAATTGTACATAAATTAATACAAGAATTATACTCCTTTATCTGTCAAATTACATTAAAAAAAGACAGATAAATTGTTTTAATTCTGTCTTTTTGTGTATTTTATAAATGCAATTTGCAGCTTAAGAAACTATCTCATCATAGACTTCAGAAACGAGTTCCTCAAGGCTCGGTGCCACGTACACCACTTCGTCAGGATCGTGAATATAGCAAATTATCTGCCCGACTTTCCCATCGTCTCCAGGATTCATATCCAGCATCAGATAGCAGCTGTCACAGTACTCCGCGAATGGGAACCATCTCTTATTAAACAGGTACGGCTTAATTCTACTGTCACTAAGACGCTCAATATCTTGAGCCGAGAAGAAATCCGGGTAGTCAGTTAGAAGCGCATCCTTGTTCTGAAAATATTCCTTAATACTCGTTATCCGCTCAAGGCTCATTAGGCAAAACGTCATATCGCGATCACCTATTACGCATGGTAACGCGCACATGTAGCCACTGCCATTCTTGTATCTGTACAGCTCTTTAAAAGACTCTGGTAGCTCAACTTCAAAAGCCTCTTCAAATGACTTGAGTTCTTCTTCCGCTGCGCCAATCACAGCCTCATAGTCATCGATATATCCTTCTTCAATCGGATCATCCAAATCCCATTCTTCGAAGTTCTCACATATGTACTTTACGATTTCCTTAGACTTATCAACTATATTCATCCTTATAGTTCTCCTTCCAGAACTCTCTGCAGATGCCCTGCCATATCATCTATAAAATCTTTGAATCCACATAGATCCTTTATATCCTCGTGTTCCGCATCGTAAACTGCAACTTTCTTGGTTTTAGGATTCCATACTACGTATAGATCGTCATAATCTCCCGTTGCCCTAGATAGCCTAAGCACTTTGCGCCTGCCGAGCTTCATAGGAACCGTTTCGGTAAGCTCAAAAAAGTCGATGTAACCGAAATCACAATTTGGAAGTTCAAAGTGCAGATTATCACTTTGCAGCAAATCAATCATCGCCTTAGGAAGCTTGTACGCTTTCAGTTCGTCCAGCTTGTTGTGAAGACTATGAAACTCAGTTGGTTCCAGCCCCTTAAAATACTCCGCCATCTCGTCATCACCCTTCTCAAGCGCGATGCTGTACGGTCTCATGCCATCTTTCTCTGTAATAGTCACATCCGCACCGTGTTCCACGAGGTATTTGCACATCTCAAGATCAACGTATCTCGCTGCTACACAGAGTGGTGTCGGCTTAAACGGATAAATAGAATCAGCCTCGTTATAGTTTATATCGACGCCTTTTTTTATAAAGAAATCAACAACATCATAATTTCTCTTATCTAAGCAGTTTCTAAAGGCTGGTCCACCATACTTCTTCACTGTATGACCGAGTTCATCTATCAGAGCTAGGTTATCTAGCCTCTCTCCGAAGATAGCTTGTTCAAAAGCTTCAGTCTCTACCGAGTTAACAGAATTGACATCGGCGCCTTTAGAAACCAGATATCTTATGGTTTCCTCATTAGAGTATCTAACTGCAGTAAGAAAGCTTGGATTATCTTCATCGTTTAGATTTGCTCCGTGTTCAGCTAACCACTCGATAGATTTGGATTTATTCATCATAATAGCTAGGTTAAGTGGCAAAAGCCTCGTGTACTTACTAAGCACTATCTCTTCATTGATATCCCATCCTTCAGATAGCTGCTCTTCTAAGGCATTTACATCACCATTTACTATGTCACTTGCGATCTCTGGTATGGATTCGAATTTCCCTATGTCTTTAATCTCTATCATCATATGCTCCTACATCTTGCCTTTTAGTATCGATTTTCTTGCAATTACTACTTATAGTAACCTAGATAAATAAATTATACATAACAACGCTCCAAAACAAAACGAGAAAGCCAAGATTTTTCAATTCCTGAGCAAATCTCGATTTTCTCGTCTAGCATATTTATAACTTATTACTTTAGGCTTTATTAAATTTTTATAATCGCATATCGCTATACGGACAGCTACCTTAACTAGTTAGCCTTGCGCTTTGAAACGACTGCCAATATTGCCGAAGCCACTCCGAGCACTAGCAAGTATCCACCGATATCATTGCTATCACCAGTCTTTGGTCCAGCCCTATGAACCTTATGCTTACTTACGGTATTAGCTGCAGGAGCACTGTTTCTGCTAGAGTTTCCTGAAGCAGGTGTAACAGTAGTAGAAGTGTTATCCGCTTTAAATGTCCACTGCCCATATACTACAGTGTTCTGAGTTACATTTACCGTAGTGGCCTTTGTAGTGCTTATATTGTTTCTGTCTGTCGACCATCCGGAAAATTCCCATGTGCCGTTAACACCATTCTTTTGCCCAGAAACGCTATTTGGTGCAGCCGCAAGTGTAACTGTCTCGCCGTACCCTACACCAGTTACAGTGCTTGGAACTGCATATCCATTTGGGGTGTCTCCAATAACATTGTACTCAACGTTATATGCATTAACACTGATTAACATTGGAATCGTGATATTTAGTTTCGAAACGCCTTCTGTAAAATTAATATCGAATAGCTGATCTATTCCCTCTGCCGTAGGTGTCCCGGTTATATTAACATCTGTCTTCTCAGCTGTAGTATCATAGTTTGCAGCGCTTGCTGCAAGACCACTTGGAAGTGCACTAACGATACTAACTGTGTCATAGTGCATCTTGGCAGTTACTCTTGCACTGTATGAGTTTGGATAATACGTGTATGAAAAATCAGGGAACGAAAGAAGTTCAGCATAAGCCTTTCCCTTTACAGCGTCTGTTAGGCGATTGCTCTTAACATTTACACCAACTACGGATGAAGTCTGTCCGTAGAAGCTCGATGAGCTAGCGGTGTGGCCGAAATGTGTATCTGCTATATAAGTCTTACCACTACCTCTATTGACAGCCGTGCTATCAGTAAACGAACTGTTCGAAACATTAGATAATCCATAGGTAGTGAGACCATTGTTGAACTTTACGTTATCAAAAGTGATATTTGCTCCAGCTTCTACCTCAACAGGTCCGTTAAATGTCTGATTTGAAACAGTTTCTGTTCCGCTGTATATAGTCTTAGTAAGTTTCTTATCATAGAGCTTTGCGATAATTGCAGGATTCATAACTGCATTTTGACCAGTGTATAGAACTGCTCCATTGGCCTTGAACGTGTATACATATCCACCAGACTGATAAACTCTAGATACCTCTACTGGGTAATAGTTAGAACCATCAGCCGAATACCATATCGGTGTAAGCGTTGTGCCATTAGTTCCCAGAACCTTCTCATATACTGCACTCCACTTATTTCCGTCAGTATACCCATATGCACTGCTTCCAGACTTTACAGACACATCGTAAGACTTGTACACATCCTGTGTTCTGCTTGCTGCTGAAACTATGCTGATGCTTCCAAGAACCATGCTGAGCACAAGAATTGCTACGAACAATATACTTCTCTTCTTGACATACTCCATATATTTTTTCCTTTCCTACTATAGGTAAGCTGCAACTTAGAAATATTCCCATCTTTCCTTTGCTTGCTTAACATAAAAACACACATCAGTTAGTTCACATGAACTAACTGATGTGTGTCATTTTATCATCATAATATTATCGGTTCAATAGTATTAATGGTATTTATTATTCATTAAATGGTTTTTTATGTATACAAGCTTTATTTCTCTTGCACTTCTTTACCTGTCATATGCTCGATCTCAATCTCATACATTTGAACAGCATGACCAGTTTCTTTTATCTCACGGTGTACGAGTTCTTCATTAGGATAATACTTCATGGCAAATTCTCTTAGAGCTTCGAACATAGTTTCCCTATCCTCGATTGGGTGGCATCTTCCAAATACCACTACGCTCTGTACAAATGGCGCCCATGCTTCTTCTTTAATCATCTCTTTGCCACAGGCTGTAAAGCAGACCTTGTCGGATCTATCCATGCACTCAACCTTATATCCACCTTTAAGACTATGGAAATAGATGCGATTCTTATCCTCGTCATACAAATAATTAACTGGGACTGCATACGGATACCCATCATCTCCGTTGACAGATAGGATTGCTCTTGGGGCTTCTTTTAGTAGGGTCTTGGCACTTTCTTCTGAAATTGCTTTCTTCTGGTTTCTCAAACTTCTAAACATCTTATGTACCTCTCTTTCATAAATGTTCACAATTACGGCGATAGTTATAACATTGATATAGTAATTGATTTATCTAGCGAATACAAATATGCTTCCTTAACACTTAGTCCCGTACCTTCCTCGAGAGCACGTCTATATAGGCTTACCTGCTCTTGATATTCATCCTTTATACGCTCAATATCTGCTTCTCTGTCTCTGTAGCTAAGTCTATTACTCTTGTAGTCAATCAGAACAATTTCATCGCCGTCTCTAAAATAGCAGTCGATGATGCCCTGTACTAGCACCGCCTTTCCACCATGATTAGTTCTGAATGTGAAAGGCTTTTCTTTCGATAATAAACCTGCCTTTGCCGCTTCGCACGCACGCACACCGATTTCGGTTTCAAAGAACGCATAGATTTTGCGGAGGTCAAGTGCTTTAAATACAGGCTCAGAAATTGCACCGTTTATGCGAAGCTTCTCCGCCCTTGCGTCTATATAACCTCTGTCACACTGTCCAGTATCGTTCACAGCCTTCTTGAAATCCACAAACTCCATAATCCTGTGATAGGCAGTTCCAATGCTTGCAGCATCGGCATTTGCTAACCTCTCAGCTCTTGTGCTTCTGTCTTCGATTTTGCACGTATACTTCGCTTTCGTCTTAGCTTCATTGTTAAGTTCACTTACAGAGAATTTAGCCTTTGTAGATAGGTCATCCTTATATGCATACTCATAATCTAGTCGTCTCTTGACCTCTTTGAATTCCTCGCTAAACTCAATATCCATCGGCAATTTATCTGTCGTAAGGAAATTATTTACCCCACGCAGAAGTACCGGCATCTTGACCTCGTGCATATCAAAAGACGAATATTCGTTATACTTTTCAGCATCGCACAGCTTGCCCATGATTTTGAAATAGCTAGACCTCGAGCGCATATCATCAAGCACAAACTCATCTGACTTATCACAACCAATCAGATACAATTTCTCCCTTGCACGAGTCATAGCCACATAGAGAACCCTTAGCTGCTCCTGATATTCATCTTCACGAATCTTGGCAGTTATCTTCTTCTGCATCAAGGTTCTGCGCCAATAATGTCCTTCGGGATTTACGTACGCCAAAGCGATTCCAAGCTCATTATCGAACTGAAATCCCTTGCTACCAGTAGTGTAATTGAGTTGGTTCCCCATGCCTGCCACGATTACAAATGGAAATTCGAGACCCTTGCTCTTGTGAATAGTCATTATCCTAACTACATCGTCTTCTTCACTGACCATCGATGGTTGTCCCATCTCCACATTCTTAGTTCTAAGCACATCAAGGTAACTGATATAGCTACTTAGCGAAGCGATGCCCGACTTTCTAAAAGCACCTGCTCTCTCCACAAGTGCCCTAAGGTTAGCCTGCCTCTGTCTACCGCCGTACATAGCACCTGCATACATATAATAATTAGAACTCTCAAGCAGATACCAAATGTAATCATCGAGCTGCATCATCTTACTGTGTGCTCGCCACTTCTCGATAGTCGAGAGAGCTGCATTTACACGTTCCTTGAGCTCTTCGTCAATTCCATTTGCACCGTACTCCAGCAGAGCATCACAGTATGATTGTCTGCGGTGCTTAACTTCACCTTCTGAATTTGAAGCATTTTCTAGCTGCTTCTCCCTTGCAAATGCTCTAACCTCAGCTAGCTGCTCTGGCGCAAAACCGAAGACTTCCGATCTAAGTACAGCGATAAGCGGGATATCCTGATGAAGGTTATCTACAACCTTTAGAATCGCCATAGCTACTGCGACCTCAACAGTGTCAAAATATCCGCCATCATCAGCGATATGTGATGATATGCTCTTGCTCATTAGCGATTTATAGTACATGTCGGACTTATTCTTGGTAGAACGAAGCAGTATAGCCACGTCTCTAGGCGTAGCTTTTCTAATCGTGCCGCTCTTACCATCATAAAATTCTTTGCCGATTATATCGCTTACAATATCTGCAACATGAATAGCTTCAATCTCGGCTTTGGATAAGGACTTAATTTCTTCACCGGACTCATCTCGTATACCAGATAAATCCCCTTCTATATCAACAATCTGAGAGCCTCGAGATGTATCTCTTACATCTGAACTTACCCCGTCTCCAGAATCATCTACCTCTGTTAGAAGTAGGTGCACTTCTGGCTTCAGGTTGTAATCAGGATTCCCCTTAAGCCCCCGATATAGCTTCTCGTCATCGTCATAGCCATCCATCAAATCTTGAAATACATAGTTGATGTAGTCAATCGTAGCTCCGTTACTGCGGAAGTTCTTATTAAGATTAATCTGAATCGCGTGGTCATTACGTTCATCTTTATACGTCCTAGACGTCTCCTCAAATATGTGTGGTTCAGCCTGTCTGAACTTATAAATGCTCTGCTTGACATCTCCTACTTTGAATACGTTATCTTCGCGAGCCACACTTCCAATCAGGTATTCCTGCAGTGTGTTTACATCCTGATATTCATCTACAAATATAAACTCAAAGCGCTCACGAAGCGCCTTTCGTGCCTCTTCATGCTTTAGAATTCCAGCAGTGATATGCTCCATATCACCATAGTCAATAACACCCTGTTCTCTCTTCTTGGCACTGTAAATATTCTCAAATTCCTTGAGCAGCGCAAGATAATACATCGTATACTTGTACGTCTCAGCTTGCTCCTCGAACAACGTCTTGAGTACATCAAAATTATATTCCTTAAAGAAGCTCTGGAAGTTCTTTTTGTACGATTCTCTACGGGGCTTACAATAAGCAGATACTGATTCGTATCCTTGCTTTTCTCCTGCTCCATATGAGAAAGTACCGAAAATCTTATTTCTAAACACTTCCCCTACGGCTTCCTCCGCCTCATCGAAAGATATGCCGCCATCTCTCGCAGTTTTCATTGCCTCAGCTAGAGTCTGAAAAGCCTCTATTTCTGAATCAAGCTTCGCTGCTGTGTTAGGCATATTTAGGCTAGTTAAATATTCATGCAGTCCAAGAGCTTCGTGGAGTGCATCGTCCACGACCTTTCCCGCTTCAGCCCAGAGTTCTTGAAATAGCTCACTTTGACGGTAATCCCCGCTCTCTGGTAAGCGAAGCTTCCCAGCCATGCGTTCAGCCCATTCAAAATAATCCGGCATACTTCTGAGATCCGCATACGCCTTTACTAGCTCCTCCATAAGAGCCTTATCATCGCGTTCCTTGCTGTAGCGATCAAGAAACTCACGGAATGAGCATCCTTCTATAAAATCATCTTCTTCAAACCCATGCTCGAATACCTCTTCGATAGCTTCCATCTTCATAATTTCAGCCTTGAGACTATCGCATATCTTGAAGTTAGGTTCCAGATCAGCTAGATAGAAAAACTCCTTAATTACACGATTACAGAAGCTATGCACCGTCGATATATACGACCTATACATCCTGCCGAGTTGCTTCCTCAGTGTCTCCGATCTCTCGGGATCAGAAGTCTTGGACGCCTTGATTTCCTTGTTAATTGCCTTGGTTAGCTTGAGCCTCATCTCAGATGCAGCGGCATTGGTAAATGTCACAACAAGCATGCGGTCAACGTCCGCCTTGCCCTGAACTATGATATTGATGATACGCTCAACGAGCACTGCCGTCTTGCCGGAACCAGCTGCGGCTGATACGAGTATGCTTTTATCAATAGTATCAATTGCCCTCTGCTGATCAGGCGTAAATCTGACGTCTGCCATCTGTTGTTCTCCTTAAATAATGATGCTACTATTATATGATGTTTATTATCTCGTGCATACCCCAAGTAGTATCGGAAACTCATATTTCTATCACAATATTCAGCTATAAATCAATACATCATCTCCTAGAAATAACCGCCTCACTTGTGTATACTTGGATATATCTATAGGAGGATATCAATGATTAAAAATAGACCTACAATGCTGATGATTCTCGATGGTTACGGAATCCGTCAGGAGTCACACGGCAATGCAATTGCTGCTGCTAATAAACCTCATCTCGATGCAATTTTTGCAAAATACCCGTTCATCACACTGGAAGCGAGTGGCGAGTTCGTCGGGCTTCCAGACGGACAGATTGGAAACTCTGAGGTTGGGCACACCAATATAGGTGCTGGAAACGTTGTACTGCAGGACCTTCCTCGCATCAATAAGTCGATTAGCACAGGCGAATTCTACAACAACAAGGTGCTACTGGAAGCTATGGAAAATGCAGCTTCAGGCCACACTCTTCATATAATGGGGCTCTGTTCAGATGGCGGTGTTCACAGCAAACTCGAGCACCTCTACGCAGTTTTGGAGCTGGCAAAGCGTTCAAATATCAAGGATGTAGTAGTTCACTGCTTCCTTGATGGCCGCGACGTACCGCCTCG
>NZ_CALHTQ010000017.1 GCF_938039775.1 uncultured Mogibacterium sp.
CATTTCATCCAAACCTTGCAGCTTCATGGCGAGCAAAGCTAAAGGAAGAGGTAAAAGAGCTGGATGTTATAATGTTTTACGGTATAAAGAGACCTAAAAAAGATGTGGTATGCATGGAAGGTAGAAGGATTATCTGCATCTGAAAGCAAGAAGGGCAATTAGTCGTAATACTAAAGTCTATCTATTAGCTTGTTTCCTAGTGAAATTAATGCATCTACATCAGTTATACTGCCTGTTGCAAAAGGGTTCCAGTTAGGGGATAGTAAACTCTGAGCTTCTCTGGCTCTAGAACGAAGTTGTATTTTTTCATCGCCAGTAAAGATATCTAATGAAGCAGCTTTTGCGAAAAATTTAGATTTTACGTCCTTGAATTTACATGAAACTACAGTGCCCGAGAGGATCTCCTTATCATCACATAGAATTGTAACTTCGCTTCCGTCAAGTTCGACAGTATATTCTTTAACAAATTTAGATTGCATTTTGCTAGCTATATGAAAACTGAAATTTACGAAAACGAAAATCGTTAAGACGAAGAGGACTGGATGTGATCTAACGATATCCAAGAGATTAAGAAAGAATATAATCAATTGTATAGCTAGAATAGGTAGCAATATCACCGCAGGAAAAAGCAACCCTACATAAACATCTGATTTAGCCGTCGTTGCAGAAAAAGTGTATCTATCCATGTTAATATCCTCGAACTTATATAAATAGCTGCTTCTATCTTATAACTAATCGAGAGCAGCTGCCAGACATATTTGGTTTTGCTAAAAGTAGTGTAAGCCGTGAAACAACAAAAGAGAAGCAAGCGGGTAGCTGGCTTCTCTCTATTCATTTAATAACAAATATATATACATCCATATAAAATGGTGCGCTCTTTCTCGTCAATGTTACCTCAGCGTGGGGATTATAGGGATCCTTCTGCCTATCTGCATGACGATTTAAGAGTCTTAAAATCTTACCAATTTGTCGCTATATCTATCTGTGTTGGATTGCTCGCTGCAAAACCACCTGTATCACATACGATTCCTGTTCCAAGAGATGTGGAAACTAAGGAACCTTTAGGGTGTTTTGTATAGCTAGCTGCAACCATTACGTAGTTTCCTAGCATCTTGACTCCGTCAGCTCTAACCCAGTAGTCAGATGACGAATATCCATATCTGCTCATAGCTGCTACAACTCTCGACATGTTGAGGTTATAGTATGTCTCTTTGCCAGAAGGGCCATTGTTAGTTCCCTTGGACTTAGTGAGAATGCTTCCTGTATAAGTGTAAGTCACAGTAGTAGCTGTGCGGCTGGATTCACTGTTTTTTGCTTCTTCTTCAGCCTTCTTCCTAGCCTTTTCCTCTTCG
This sequence comes from uncultured Mogibacterium sp., assembly GCF_938039775.1. Next base: position 1,353 of record NZ_CALHTQ010000017.1, read on the forward strand.
ACGTCATTTACGGTTTTAGTTCCAGTTGCAACCAAAGGAGCTGAATAAGTGCTGGTAGTCGCATGAGTAGCAACGGTGTCAGCTGCTGAACCTGTAAGTTGTGTAACAGGTGTATCAGCTGCATCAACAGCAACATCAATCTCAGTGCAGTCTGGAATGTTGGATTCCTGCTTGTGCTGAGCAGTTATCTTTGCGGGGATGCCGGTACGAGTCGAATCGGACTGAGTAGCAGCGGCAACGTACTTGCTCGTAGATACTACAAATATAAGTAGTAGGCATACAAGAGATACGATGTGCGCTATCGATCTAATTTTTGCGTGGTTCATACTTTCTCCTTCCGTTCGGAATAACTTATAGTGAATATTGTACCAAACATGAACACGCTGAATCTAAAGGCTATGTGAAATTTCTGCTATATAACGATGAGCTTAATTAAATATAAAATGTGTGTTATTATTAAAATCAAATAGATAACTTTGCAGGGAGAGCATGCTATGAATGATACGAACAACACAATTAATACTGAAGCAACAGCTAACCCATTCGGAGCAGACTCGTTTATTGAGAAGAAGGGGACAGATTGTGGTCGTTTCTGGTACAAGGATATAAGAGAGATAACTACGCTGAGGGAATTGCTGGATGAAAGCATTCAAAAGTATGGCGAAAGACCAGCTTTTTGGGTAAAAGCAAAGCGTGGTGGAGAGTACATTCCCGTACCCTACGAAGTGCTCGGCCGCGACGTCTCAGCTATTGGAACGATGTTACTTGAGCTTGCATCCGATGAACGCCGTGTAGCGGTTATTGGCGAAGGAAGCTATGAATGGATTGCTTCATATCTTGCGACTATGAACGCAGGGCTTGTTGTAGTGCCAATCGACAAGGAGCTCGGAGGAGATGAAATCAAGAATCTTCTCGATGCATCGAACTGTCATACGGTCATCTGTTCAGCCGAATGCGCTCCTAAGCTTTCAAATATCATAACGATTACAGACCTTATTATTACGGAGTTTTACGGCGATAGAACAGCTCTCGATGATAAGCCGGAGACCTTGCTCAAAGGTGTGAATGAATTTGAGAGAACGGGGAGAAATGTTCACCTCTGGAGAGATTTATTGGTCAAAGGTGAGGAGAAGCTCGCGAGCGGCAGCACTGCTTTTGCAGATGTAGAAATTGATCCAGATGAAATGGCGGTAATTCTGTTCACTTCAGGAACAACGGGCACTCCAAAGGGCGTTATGCTCAATCATCGCAACATCACGGTCAATATCATGGATGTGTGCCGCATCGCAAATATCCATCCGTGGGACAAAACACTGTCAATTCTGCCAATCCACCACACTTACGAATGCACGCTCGGCATGCTTCTCGTGCTGTATCGAGGGGCGAGCACGGCGTTTTGTGAGGGAATGAAATATATCGTCAAGAATATGCATGAGGCTGAAAATACAGTCGTTATCGTGGTACCGAGAGTTCTCGAGATGATTCACAGCCGAATCATGAAGACAATCAAGAAGTCAGGAAAGGAAAAGACTTTCAGAAGAGCACTGAAGGCTAGCCGTAGTGCGCGCAGGTTCGGAGTTAACGTGAGCAGAACGCTATTTAAGCAGATTATCAACGAACTCGGGGGTAAGCTCAGAATAGTAATTACAGGGGCAGCGGCACTTTCACCAGAGATTTGTAAGGATTTTGAAGACTTTGGAATCACAGTTCTGCAGGGATATGGGATGACTGAGTGCACACCTTTAATCACTGGGACGCCTCAAAGCGCTGCCAGAGATAGGTACGACAAATCTGGTTCTGTCGGAGTACCGGTGAATACTGGAACGGTGAGAATCATAAATCCAGACGAAAATGGCGTTGGTGAAATTCTATTTAAAGGGCCAAATGTAATGCTCGGGTACTACAATCTACCTGAGGCAACGACAGAAGTGCTCGAAGATGGCTGGCTCAGAACGGGTGATATCGGATACTTTGATGCGGACGGCTGGCTATTCTTAACGGGACGTGCGAAGAATGTAATCGTTACTAATGCGGGTGAGAACATCTACCCGGAGGAAATCGAGGACTACATAAATAGACACGCATATATATCCGATTCGATGGTATTTGCTTCGGGTGATTCGGAGGATATCGTTGCTGTTCAGATTCTACCTGACAAGGACGAAATCAAGGACGAACTTGGAATCGTTCCACCAGACGATGAGCTAGAAACGCTATTAAAAGGTGTTATAACGGAACTAAACATGGGGCTCGCTCCATTCAAACGAATTCGTGAGGTATATGTGCGCAAGGAGGATTTCGTAAGAACGACTACGCGCAAGATTAAGCGTCAGGAAAATAAACTGGAAGATCTGAAATAACGTGATAAACAAAGAAACGCAACTCCTAAGAGTTGCGTTTTTGGTGCGTGATCAGGGGTTCGAACCCTGGACACCCTGATTAAGAGTCAGGTGCTCTGCCAGCTGAGCTAATCACACGTATCAAGTTATCCGCTTAACAGCTTATATAGTCTAGCATTGATTTAAAAGGCAGTCAAGCCAAAGTTTGGATTTTTTTGGATTTATTTAATTTTGTTTAACTCCTGATAGGCTCAATTATGAATTAAACCATGTTAATCTAGAGGTTTTAGTTTTGGAAAGCGATTGTATTTATAAAATACTTTAAATATGCCTCTAATTATCACAGGTCTTCAATAATAATAAAATCAAAAGTGATACAATAAAAAAGAAGCAGCGCGACTAAAACAGGTGCAGGAAATGTTGCATTTCCACAATAAATAGGAACACGGGTGGGACTGATTCCTATAAATTGATAATGCGCATGCTTCTTGACGGATAATGTTATCATAGAAAAGGTGGAAAAGAAAGAATAAAAAGAATAAAACGACAATAATTTTGCATAAAATTATATATTTGCTACGTGAATTCCACTAATTGCAAGTGAAATCTTGATATTAACTTATCCTTGTTGTATAATTTCCAATGAATCTTTATAGAAGATTGACAACCAGCACAAAAGCGGGATGCTCGCTTTAGTGTTTTCAGTGGATTTGGGAGGTAACAATGTTCTGTAGCAATTGTGGCAACGAAGTAGCAGAAGGCGCTAAGTTTTGCAGTGGATGTGGTGCAAGATTAAGCCTTGATGCAGAACCGTCAGTACACGAACATACAGCGTTTAGTTCGTCGAGTAAAGAAGGAAATATGATGGACAAGAGAGAATCTTCTACGAAGTTCGACTTTGATTTCGGATCTGAGAATCTAGAGATTAAGGAGCCTAAGAAGAAAACAAGCTCGGTTTCTTTCGATTGGAGCTCAGTAATTGAGGAGAGTCATAAGAAGCCAACAAAGAAAATCAGATCTCCTTGGGAGACAACTGGAATTGATGATGAAGAGGCTGAGGCAGTTACTCAGTCGTTCAGTTCAGTTAATAATGATTGGGATAGATCCAATTCTGCTCAGCCTGTACATAAGGCTGAAGAGACTTCTTCACTCGAGGAAATGCTCAAGCGTGATTCCGCAGCTGCTCCGGCATCTGGTCATGGACGCACTATGAATTTCATCGAGGTTATGAAGCATGAGAAGGAAGAACGAGAGAGAGCTGCAAGGGAAGCTGAAGAGGCATCCGTTTCGACAGACTTCGATTTTAGTGAGTCTATTCTTCCTAATGAAGAGAGAGAAAACACTCAGGGATATACTGAACTCAAGGACGATATCGTTGCTGAGCTAGATAAGCAGGCAAGCGAGATGGATGAAAAGGAAGTGTCGCACAGATTAGATGCAGCTTCTGCTGATTTTGATGAGTATTTAAATGCTCGTCGCAAGTCGCATGAGGAAGTTTTCCAGGCGGAGCCACCACACAACTTCGTTGATGATATGGTTCATGTATCTGCAGCAGATACTAGGGACGAGTTCAAGCTTCCTGCGGATGAGTTTGAGACAGAGCTCTCAGCATTTATCCACGGTAACGAAGAGGACAAGGAAGAATCATCTGTTGAGAGAACAGATGATGACCTATTTAACTTCGATGTTGAGATTGAAGATACAGACGAAGATGAGGAGACTGTAAGCCAGTACCTCGACTACGTGACACCAAGCAGAGTTTCGCGTGCTGAAGAGCGTGCGGAAGCTGAAGCATTTGAGTTTGATGATGAGGATGATGACGACGAAGATGAGCCAGAGACATTCTCATATGACGAACTTACAGATGATAACAAGGAGCCAGAGACGAATTACGAACTCGACCCTAAGGAAACACCTAAGGAAGAGGACTTGGATGATTTCGCATTTGGCGATGAAGATATAGACGTTCCATATGAGGAGCCTATCAACTATTCAGAGCTATACATGGACGAAGAGGCTGAGAAGTCTGAGCAGCCAGTTGCTCCAGAAGTAGTTGCGCCTCATGACCAGGAAGAAGTAAAGGAAGATACTGTTGTAGTTGAAAAACCCGAGGTTGCAGCTGCATCAGTAGAACCAGTTACTCCAGTAATTGAGCATGTAGTAGAGCCAGTGGCAGAACCAGTAGATTCAGAGCCTGCACCGGCTGTTTCCGAAGCTATGGAAGCAGTTGCTAAGCCTGCTGAGTCTGTTGAGGATGCAGAAGTTGCTGCGGCAAAGGCAATCGAGAGCGAGATTGCGAATCTGCAGAAGAGACTCGCTGAACTTCTCGGCAAGGATCCATCTGAGACGGTAGAGCTACCAACTCGAGATGTTGTAACGGCAGAAGAACTCGTGCAGGAGCCTGTACAGGAAAAAGCAGAGTCAGAGGTAGTTGCTGCTCCGGCTAAATCAGAGCTTACAAGCCTAGAGTCAGAACTTGCGGCACTAGGATTTGATACAATAGATGATGAGCCGGATGAAGAGGCTGATATGCTATTCTCTGCAGATGACGTGGCAGATGCTAATGCTGCAGTCGTAGAGGAGAGCAGCGATGAGCTAAAACAGGAAGAGGTTATGTCGATTGACGACCTTCAGAAGGACCTGTTTGGCGCAGAAGCTGATGATGCTGGTATGGAAGCAACTCGCAAGATTGACAAGTTCTACACTCTCTATCGCAAGAATGAAGAGTTCCAGCAGCTACTCGATGAAGAATATCAGAAACTCCAGAATGGAAGTGCAGACTACACACTGATGAGTGATGTACTGGCTGAATATGAGGATGAGGAAGAAGTAGAGGAATCGCCTGTTGAAGCGCAACACGAGACAGTTGAAGCTGTAGTAAAGGCAGAGTCAGCTAAGCTTGAAGCGGCTAAGAAAGAAGCGGGATCAGAACTCAGCAACAGTGCTAATGTTACTGAACCAATCACTGCTGCTACAACTCTAGTTAGCTCCCCAACGCAGACTGCAGTTAACACAGCGAGCACTATCGCACCGTCTGTAGTCGACGATGATGACGAAGAGTCACACAAGGGTGGATTTCTAACAGCAATTGCAGTTATCGTAGCTATCCTGCTCGTTCTGCTCTTAGTAGTGATACTTATTCTCAACTTCGCACCAGATAGCAGCATCGCTCAACGCATCAGCGAAATTATTGGAAAGTTTACAAACTTCGCATCGCTGGGCGATAATTCGGAATTGCTACTATAAGAGTAATTTAAACGTAAATGCAGCGGCAGGCTTGACGGCTACCGCTGCATTATATGGTTTTTGGAGAAATTATGGCAATAAAAAGAAAAAAGGGTAATGTCACATACACCTACAATAAAAAGGAAAAGAAGTCAAACAGACTTGGTAAGCTGATATTTCTTGTGACTATATTGATGAGCATAATTGGAGCAGGTGCGGGCTATATCACGGATTGGATGTGGTTCAGAGAACTCGGCTTCACCAAGGTGTTTTGGACACAGCTAGTTACGGAACTGAAAATAGGAGCTGTGATATTCATATTTGCAGGGCTATTGGTGAGGATATATCTGAATAGCCTTAGAAAGGGATATTTTAGTAAGATTGAATCCCACGATATACCAGATATGCACAAGCTTAATGTGCTATCGTGGGTGATTTCTGTGTTCTTCGGCATAGTTGCTGCGGTCATATCGGCAACGAGTACGTGGCAATCCTTTCTCATGTTCGCAAATTCCTCGAAGTTCGGACTTAAAGATCCAATTTTTGGACTAGATATCTCATTTTATGTATTTAAGCTTGATTTTTTAACTAAGCTTAATTCAATTGCGATATTAGTGATTGTAGGAGTAGTAATTGTAACTCTTATTTACTATGCGGTCCTATTATCTGTAAGAACGCCTGACATCTTTGACAGGGATGACTTCTTTGAAAGGGACGAAGAAGAGGATGAAGCTAGAGCCACACAGGCTAATGATGTAAACGACGATGAAGTAAAGCAGGGTAGACCTGACAACAGCATTCCATTTGGAAAGAGAGATCCAATCGACGATGTCACCAATTTCGTCAAGGGCGTTAGTGACAGAGCTAGGAGGCAAGCGAAGAGGCGCACAAGGAAGTATGAGCTGAATCACCTCAATATTGATCATCTATTCAGCCTTGCATCTGGTAAGGCCATGATTTTGGGGGTCATCTTCTATGTTATGCTGGGCATTCACTTCGTGCTAAAGCAGTTCTCACTTCTTCATGCACATACTGGAACGGTATATGGAGCTGGATATACCGATATTGCAATCACGCAGAAAGCATACATTCTCGTTGCAGTACTTGCAGCAGTTGGAGCGATAAGTCTCGTTAGACATGTGCACAAGAAAGAATATCTGAAACTCGTAAGAGTTCCGATGATTATAATAGGGGTGCTTTTTCTAGGGACTATCCTCAGGGTTGGAGTGCAGAACCTTATCGTTGCTCCTGACGAGATTAACAAGGAGAGCAAGTATATCAAGAATAACATTCAGTATACGAACCATGCTTACGGACTCGACAAGGTTAAGGTGGATTCTTTTGCTGCAGATAATAATTTGACCGCAGCAGATATTGCGAACAACAAGCCGACTATCAGTAATATCAGAATCAACGACTACGAGCCTGTAAAGGATTACTACAACCAGACACAGAGTATTCGTCAGTACTACGATTTTAATGATGTAGATGTAGATAGATATACTATTAATGGTGCGGAAACGCAGGCGTATCTTTCGGCTCGTGAAATCAATGAAAGCAAGATTAGCGACACATGGATTAATAAGCATTTGAAATACACTCATGGCTACGGGGTTACGCTATCTAAGGTAAACTCGGTGACGGCAAGTGGACAGCCTGACGTGCTGATCAAGAACATTCCGCCTGAATCGAATATTCCTGAGATTAAGATTACGAGACCAGAGATTTATTTCGGCGAGCTCACTAATAACTACATAATTGTAAATGGAGATGAGCAAGAATTCGATTATCCAGATGGCAACAGCAACAAGTATACTAAGTACAAGGGCAAGGCAGGTATCAAGCTGGGCTTTGTAAATAGGCTTCTGTTCTCTATCAGAGAGAGAAGCATGCAGATGCTCGTGTCATCGAATATTAACTCAGACTCGAGGATTGTCATTAACAGAAATATCCTTGAAAGAGTTAATAAGATTTTGCCATACCTAGAGTATGAGAAAGATCCGTACATGACAATCGTTGATGGTAAGCTGTACTGGGTTATCGATGCATACACGACGAGCAACAACTATCCTTATTCTGAGCCATACTCGGGACAGATTGGAACGACAAATTATATAAGGAACTCGATAAAAGTAGTTGTAGATGCATACAATGGAGATGTAAATTACTACGTTGTAGATGAGTCTGATCCGATAGCGAAGACTTATGAAAAAATATATCCAACGCTATTTAAGAGCAAGAGCAAGATACCTGCAGGAATTAAGAAGCATTTCAAGTATCCATCGACGCTCCTCAATATTCAGGCTGACGCTTACACCAAGTACCATATGAATGAGGTCAAGGTCTTCTACCAGAAAGAGGACCTCTGGGATATTGCTAACCAGATATATGGAACTAAGGAAAGACCGATGAGCTCCAGCTTCTTCATCTTCAACTTACCAGGTGAGAAGCAGGCGGAGTTCATAAATATGATTCCATTCACACCTAAGTCGAAACAGAACATGACCGCAATCATGATGGCTCGAAACGACGGAGATGAATACGGAAAGCTCGTGGTATATAAGTTCCCTAAGAATAAAACGGTTTATGGGCCGATGCAGGTAGAGGCGCAGATAGACCAGAACTCTGAAATTGCTAAGGAGTTCTCTCTATGGAATTCGTCAGGAACGACATATAAACGCGGAGATATGTTTATAATTCCTGTAAATAATTCTATAATGTACGTAGAGCCGGTATATCTCGAGGCTTCAAACCAGGCGATTCCTGAGGTGAAGAGGGTAATCGTCGCATACGGAGATAAGATAGCATATGCATCAACTCTAGATGAAGCGCTAGAGAGCCTGTTCGGGGATGGAGCAGGTAACTCTGGTAGTGTCAGCAGCAGCTCAACAGGCAGCTCGGGTGCTTCAAGCAGCCAGAAAGAGCTGATTGGCAAAGCCAAGCAGGCATATGAAAATGCTGTAAAAGCTCAGAAGAGCGGAGATTGGAAGGCATACGGCGAATATCTAGAAGAGTTATCCGGATATCTTGACCAACTTGCCGGCTAAGCTGAACATAGCGCGGATAGGGGGCGCGGCATCAGCAGTAATATATTATAGGGACGATGATTAAATAGCTTTTAACTTTGCGAGACAAGGAGAGGTTTATGATAAATTTCGATTTAGAAGAGATGCTCTTTACTATTCCGAGAGAAGAGCACGGAATTGAGTCGGTGACAGAGGTGCTGCGGGAGCACCCAGAGGTTAAGTTCGTGTCGTTTGCGGGAGTTGACCTTGGAGGCCATTTTACGGATGAAAAGATTCCTATTAAGACATTCATCGATGATATGGAGAAGCTACTCGAGAACGGCGTGCAGACTGACGGCTCTAGTGTAGCTTTGCCTGAGATTGCAAACCTTGCAAATGCCAGAGTCGATATCTTGCCAGATAAGGACGTCAATTGGTACGTTGAATATAATTTCAGCAACATGGATTTCGCAACAGGACTGCCAGTTGGCACACTTAGAATTCCATCATTTCTAAGACATAACAATGACAGGATGGTTGGCTCAAGAATCTTTTGTAAGGAGTCTATCAACAGATTTAAGACTAGACTCATGGAGATGCTAAGGCAGTATCCTTACGTTGTAGACTACCTTGATGGCATAAGCTCAATTGATGACATCGAGGAAATTAACCTGACTAGTGCGACCGAACTAGAATTCTGGGTAAAGACTCCAGATGATAAGGCTGACAGGGATCAGCTTTCAACTTCTCAGGAACTCAAAGAGCAGTATTGGAAGAGGACTATCGGCCCTGTAAATACAGCACTTGAGCAGACCTTGGAGATCCTGGACCACTACGGTTTTGGCGTAGAGATGGGACACAAGGAAGTTGGCGGTGTAAGAGCCAAGATGGGTAACTCTGGAAGCTACGACCATATCATGGAGCAGCTGGAAATCGACTGGAAATTTTCGACACCTGTACAGGCTGGAGATAATGAAGGCCAGATCAAGCACATCGTAAGGGATGTATTTAGAGCTAACAACCTCGAGGTAACATTCCTTGCAAAGCCGATGCCGGGAGTTGCGGGAAGCGGAGAACATACTCACCTCGGCGTATCTGCAAAGCTTAAGTCGGGTAAGAGAGTGAACCTATTCGAGTCGAAAGATAGAATTAACGAATATATGAGCCCTGTTGGCTTCGGCGCACTGATGGGAATACTTAATAACTACGAGCTTCTAAATCCTTTTGTGGCGCAGACTCATGATGCCTTTAGAAGACTTAAGCCAGGATACGAGGCACCGGTCTGCATCGTAACTTCGCTCGGCAAGGACTGCGTGACACCGTCTAGAAACAGAACAGTTCTGATTGGACTCGTCAGAGACCAGAATAATCCGATGGCTACCAGGTTTGAACTCAGATCGCCAAATCCACACAGCAACACTTACCTAGTAGTGGGGGCATCATTTATGCTCATGCTCGACGGAATTGAGGCGGTACTATCTAACGGCAAGACACCAGTAGAGCTTGCAGAATCGATATCCAAGAAGGCAGGGGAGGAAGATTTCTACCTAGCTAAGGATAGAGAGTATAGAAGTGAACTCAACGTATTTGAATGCTTTACGAAGGAAGAGAGAGAGCATCTCTTCGGAAAAGCTCCGGCTACAGTGTGGGAGAATTTAAAAGCATTTGATAGGCACGAGGAAGAGATTGCAAAGATTACAGGTGGCGACGAGACTGCAAGAGATGTAGTTATGTCATACCGTGCGCAGATGTCGATGAAGTGGGTTATGGAATTCCGCGATAGGATTCTGCCTAACGCTATGGATTTTGTAAGAAACTGCAAGAAGAGACACAATGAACTCGAAGCAACTGATTATGATATAATGAACTGGAGAAGAGTCAACAGTCTGCGCATTGCGCTAGGTAAGGACTCAATCGACAGCAAATCGATCCTAACACTTGCGAGAGAAGCGATTGATGCTTCTGATTACGAGGCAGCTTCAAGGTATGAGCTGCTGATTCAGGACAAGGTTGAGGAGCTTAGAAGTGCGTACAGCACTTATATTAAGAACTTATTTTAAGTGATTTTAGGAAGATACGATAATATGGGGGTTAAGAAATGCTTGACGTCAAAAGAGTGAGAGAAAACTTCGAGAGCGTTAAGGCCGATGTTGAGAGACGAGGCAAGGGCAATTTTGGCATCGATAATGTACTAAAGTTTGATACCAAGAGAAGAGAGCTTCTTGCAGAGGTTGAGCAGCTCAAGAACAAGCAGAATACAGCTTCGCGTGAGGTGCCAAAGCTCAAGAAGGAAGGCAAGGATACTTCAGCGCTATTTGCTGAGATGAAGGAACTAAGTGCCAAGATTAAGATTCTGGACGCACAGGTTAGCGAAGTTGAGGAGGAGCTACGTCAGGCGCTTCTCTGTGTTCCTAACACACCACATCCAGATGTTCCGCTTGGAGAAGACGATACAGAGAATCTCGAACTCCGCAAGTTCGGAGAGCCAACAGAGTTCGCATTTGAGCCAAAGGCACATTGGGATATCGGAGAAAATCTCGGAATCCTGGATTTTGAGCGTGCTTCCAAGATTTCAGGATCTCGCTTTACAGTTTATAAGGGTATCGGCGCAAGGCTTGAGAGAGCGGTAATCAACTTTATGCTCGATCTACACACAGAGGAGCAGGGGTATATCGAGATTCTTCCACCTTTCATGGCTAACCGTGATGCTATGACTGGAACTGGACAGCTTCCTAAGTTTGAGGAGGACATGTTCCACGTGCCTGCAAAGGATTTCTTCTTGATTCCAACTGCAGAGGTTCCAGTTACTAATCTTCGTGCAAATGAGATTATAGAACCAGAAGAGATGCCTGTGTACTACACGGCTTATACGCCATGTTTCCGTAAGGAGGCAGGTTCTGCAGGACGTGACACAAGAGGTCTTATAAGACAGCATCAGTTCAACAAGGTTGAGATGGTTAAGCTCGCTAATCCTGATAACTCATATGAAGAACTCGAGAAACTGACACACGATGCAGAAGAAGTGCTTCAGAAGCTCGGAATCCCTTACAGAGTAGTTAGACTCTGCTCAGGAGACCTCGGATTCTCAGCAGCTATGACTTATGATATCGAGGTGTGGATGCCAAGCTATGGACGCTATGTTGAGATTTCAAGCTGTTCAAACTTCGAAGACTATCAGGCTAGAAGAGCTAACATCCGTTTCAGAAGAGAGAAGAAGGCAAAGCCTGAATTCGTACATACGCTTAATGGCTCGGGCCTTGCAGTGGGTAGAACTGTTGCGGCTATCCTCGAAAATTTCCAGCAGGAAGATGGCAGTGTAGTAGTGCCTGAGGCACTAAGACCATACGTTGGAAGAGAAGTAATCAAGTAAGACATCGATGCACCAGTGTATAGGGTACGGATTGACTTTTGATTCTGAACTTACTAGATATTGATGCGACAAAGCACAAGGAACTAGATGGCCTGGTAAGGTCGCAATCGTTCTTTGTGCTTTTTAACTTAGGGAGGTCATCTGAAAATCAGATGACTCACGAAAATGGAGGGAACCGACATATGAAAGATAGAGTCAGTTTGACTGATTTTCTTATGTATCACAAGGAAACACATCCGATTTCATTCCATATGCCAGGCCATAAGGGACGAAGCACGTTATATGGGATATATGGCTTCGGCGATTTCATCAAGAATGTAATTGGAAATGATATAACGGAGATTCCAGGAGCCGATGCGCTGCAGCAGCCACGTGAGCGAATCAAGGATATGATGGAAGGTTATGCCGGTCTATATGGTGCGAAGCATACTGAACTGCTGGTAAATGGAAGCAGCGCTGGACTCACGGCAGCTATTCTCGGGACTGTCCCAAGGGGAGGGAAGCTACTGATGGGGAGGAATTCTCATAGGTCAGTATATGGTGCACTTAGGCTTGGCAAGATATCCCCAGTGTACATAATGCCAGAGATAGATGATGAAACTGGACTACAGCTTGGATTAGATCCGGATAAGATTGAAGAAGCTCTGGTTGAAGATCCAGAGATCAAAGCCGTGCTGGTGACTAGTCCGAATTACTATGGGGTGCTGTCGGATGTTGAGCGAATTGCAAATATAGTTCACCTGCACGGCAGGATTCTGATTGTGGATCAGGCGCACGGTGCACACCTTAAGTTTTTTGATTATTTGCGGAATGAAGATGGGCTCCCGCACCGTGCGGCAGAGAATTGCGGAGCTGACATTGTGGTGGACAGCACGCACAAGACACTGCTGTCATTTACGGGCTCCGCAATTCTCAACATCTGCACCGAGAGGTCAGATGTTTCGCGGATAAGCGAGCTCCTCCGCATGCTGCAGACAACCAGTCCGAGCTACCTGCTGATGGGCAGCCTGGACATCAATCAGCAGATACTCAGGATGGACGGCTACAATCTGATCAAAAACTGGGATGCAGATATCAAATACTTCTATCAGGAGGCAGCCCGAATCGAAGGCCTCGGGCTCATCGATCGCATCGACCTTGATGAAACCAAGGTCAGTCTCACAATGACAGCCCTCGGCCTCAGCGGTCCGGAGCTAGCGGAGGAACTCGAGAAGCGAAACATCTGGGTGGAACTCACGCATGGCGACTATGTGATGCTGATGACGGGAATAGGAAATGAAAGAGGCGACTACGAAGACATCCTGACCGCCCTGCGTGACCTCTCGGCGCAATATCGCGGCAGAATTACTGCCGCGGAAAAGGCTGCTCGCGAAGAGCGAAGTCAAAATCTCGAACCTGCTACTGAACTAAAACCTTCAACGAGCAGCCCCGAAAACGGCTCGAACCGCATGGAAACCGCACAGAGCGAATCGGTAAGCGATTCGAACCGTACGGAAACAGCACAAGTCGAACTAAAAGAAGGCTCGAACCGCACGGAAACTGTCGCGGATATCACTGATTCGGCCCACGAGGCCACGGCACATGTAACTCCGACCTCAAATTCTATGCTGATAGAAAGACTAGAGCAGCGCAGAATCCCTGACATCTATGAAGAAGTTCCTCTCTACAGTGCCGAGGGTAGAGTTCTCTATGAATCTATCATCCCATATCCGCCAGGAAGTCCGATTGCATGCCCTGGTGAAGTGCTAAGCAAATCGGTTATCTTGTACATCAGAGACAAATTAG
>NZ_CALHTQ010000018.1 GCF_938039775.1 uncultured Mogibacterium sp.
GGTGGTATCGAGAGCAGCCCGATGGCTAAGCTTGACGATGGGCTTGCTGATGTGTTAGTTGTGCACAAGATCCCTAGACGCACTGTTCTGAAGGTGCTTCCGAAGTTTGTAAAAGGTAAGCTTGCCGAGATTAAAGGGATCGATAAGATAACCGATTATAAGCAGGGAAGAAAGATCCACATAGTGCCTAGAAGCGGGCACATGAAGTTCGTTGTCGACGGAGAGATAACTGAGACGGACGAGCTTACCATAGAACTCAAAGATAGATCTCTACGTGTGCTAGTGCCATACCTTCAGGTGTAGGGAATTTCGATAAATGCAGATGATTAAATGAAAAAGTTCGCTGAAAAATAAAATCTTGATTGGAGATTAGGAAATGAAAACTTGGGACAATCTCAAGAGAAGTTTTAAAATAGCGATTTTGACGGTGCTGTGCATAACTATGGTTTTCAGCACCTGTTTGCTGTACGTATTTTCGTATGGCGCCAGTGATGAAAGTTCGTCTAAATCAGCGAAGCAAGTGGAAGCATCCAATAAGTCAAGCGAAGAGGACGAGTCTCATGAACCTGAGATAAATGCAAAGAGTGCGGTTTTATACAGCGAGAACACGAAAACTGTGATTTTCTCGAAGAACAAGGATGAACGTGTAGCTCCATTTAGCACCACGAAGCTGATGACGGCACTGCTGGTAGTTAAGCACATCAAGAACCTCGACCAGGAGGTAACGGTATCAAAAGAAGCCGCTGCCCTCGGTGGATCTTCAATGGAACTCAAAGAAGGTGAGGTCGTAACAGTTAGGCAGCTCCTCTACGGACTGATGATTCTATCGGGAAACGATGCCGCCTACAGTCTTGCGGAAACAGTGTCAAACGGCAACGTAGATGAATTTGTACAAATGATGAACGATGAGGCTAAGGCGCTTGGCTGCAATGATACTCATTTTGTAAATCCTAACGGGATGAAGGAAGATGGACATTATACGACTGCCAGTGATTATATGAAAATTGCGAGGGCTGCGCTTAAGAATAAGCAGGTGTATAAGTTCGCTAGCACCAAGAAATATGAGATGGGGGCGACAAACCTAAGCGAAAGTCGCGTAATGAAGTCGCATACTGATTTAATAAATACTAAGGGGTCAGGTGTAGTCGCTGGAAAGACCGGTTTCTGGAATGGCGAGGCATCGATTGTACTTGCGTACGACAAGAAGGATTTGAAGCTCGTGTTAGTGCTGTTTGGCGACGATAAGGAGAACCGTCCCAAGGATGCAAAAGCGATATTTGAATATGCATACAAATACCTGAAGGTGAATAAGCCTGTTGCAAAGGGCAAGAAGATTACAAAGGTATTGGTTCGAGGTGGAAAAAACACGGTCGTTGATGCTTATGCCAGCGAGACAGCATATGCATATACTGAGAGGGGTGACCGTGCAAAGATAAGTGTAAAAATTAAGCGTGATTGGTCCGTAAAAGCTCCACTCAAGAAGGGTGATAAGGTGGCTGTTGCAAAGGTGTATGTCGATGGCAAGTATGTTTCTGATGCACCTCTTATCGTGAAGCAGAATGTGAGTAAGGGCTGGATAACATCCGAGGCATATATATCTAATCTAGGTGCTATGATATTAGGTCCAACTCTAGTTGTTCTAATCGTGATTGCTTGCCTAGTTAAAAGGCGCAGAAAGAAAGCTGCAGTGCCAATTGGGAAGCATGATAAGGGCACGGCTAAGTAGCTAAGCGCATCGTTACATCGCTTGCGACTACTTGCGTACACCATGCTCCTATGCTATAATGACCTTTGCGGTATCCTGCAGAAACTTCCGCCCCCGTCTTGGGCTTAGTTTCTGGTTGAGGCTTTTGACCCTTATTGGTCGTTAGTCTCCAGGATATCATTTGTGGAGAGGTACCCAAGAGGCTGAAGGGACTGGCTTCGAATACCAGCAGGCGGGTAACTCCCGTGCGGGGGTTCAAATCCCCCTCTCTCCGCCATAAAAATAGACAGCACCACCGTGTGCTGTCTATTTTTATGTTGAAACAAGGATTTGAATCCCCCCCGGGGTTCTGCGGACCTAGCCTGCCGAAGCCGAACGAAGAGAGGCGAGGGATGGCAGGTCTAGGTCTTGCCACATATTTTATTTTTGAAATAGTCCTTCTGACTATCGAACATCTTCTCGGCTCTCTCATGAAGGCTAGTGTCTCCAAATACATCGTCAATGGTAACCGATAGATGAATCAATGCGATATCAACACATAGTTCATAATATCCCATTTCGTCGAGATCCTTTTTAATTTCATCGACCATCCAAATGTATAAAGCGTAGTCAATGCCGTGGTTGACGCAGTTTCTTTCAAATCTTGCTCCCGCTTTAGTATTCTTTTTGAGTTTAGTTACTTCATCGGCAGCCAACTGGCGCTTGTGATATGTGTTACTATCGATAGTCCAAACTACGAAGAATAATATAGGCAGACCAAAAATCGTAAATAAAACTATACCCCTTGAAGCGTAGTCAACTATTACGGCGCCTATACCATCACCATAATGAACCCATTCAGGTACTTGATTGCCCATGTAAAAGTTCTCCAGTCTGTAAAGGTAAAATCTAACTATATTTTAAATCTTCTGGTCATAATTTGCTGTATTTTAATTGTATTTATATCACTCGACCTGTCTGTAATAACTTTAATTCCAACTGCTTATAATGTATCATATTGATATGTGTAAAGAGCTTAGACGGAGGAGTACGCATGTATAGAGAAGAGATTACAGCTATTTCAACTGGAGCAGAAGCCAAGGTTAGACTTCTTAGAGAAAACCCTGGCGGATATATTATTATGTCACTACTCGGAGGTATATACATAGGATTCGGAGTGCTGATTTCGTTTACTCTAGGCGGGCAGCTCCAGGGCGAGCCATATGCTAAGCTCGTCATGGCGATATTCTTCAGTGTGGCACTCAGCCTCATAATAATAGCAGGGGCTGAGCTTTTTACAGGCAACAATATGGTTCTTGCCGTTGGATACATGAAACGCACGGTGACCATCGCAGATGTCCTAAAAATCTTTATAGTGTGCTGGCTGGGGAATCTAATCGGAGCAGCATTGCTCGCATGGATTTACAACATGACGGGGCTATATACAGATGCAACACAAGTGGCTATAGTAAGTGCAGCAGCGGTAAAAATGAATCTACCACCTATCGCACTTCTTACGAGGGGCATGCTGTGCAATTTCCTCGTGTGCCTAGCTGTATGGTGCAGCTTTAGGTGTAAGACAGATGCCGGGAAATTAATTATGGTGTTCTGGTGCATCGTTGCGTTCTTTGCCTCTGGCTTCGAGCACAGTATAGCTAACATGACGATTCTGGCTCTCTCTTTGATCAACAACGGTGGAAATGAAGCCGTGACTATGGGTGGATACTGGTATAACCTAGGACTTGTATCGCTTGGAAATATGCTGGGAGGAATTCTCTTCGTAGCTTTTCCGTATATCGTGACAGCCAAGGAAAACTCAAAGTAGATCGAGGCGAGATAAATAGATCTTAATGCAAGTAAAAGAGGGATGGCAAAACCATCCCTCTTGTCATATTCAAAAGTAGGTAATCACAAATTTGAGCTACTGGTTAGCATCTAACAGAGCATACTCCCCGTGAACTGGCTTGTACAGTTTGTAGCGGCTCGATGCTATTAATTTTCCGGTGCTCTGCTCGTACATCTTAACCTCGTATTCTTCGGTGGCATAGACAGCTCTGAAACCGATATACTGTACCTTTCCTTTTTCACCATTTAACACGACTGGAGCAGTTACTTCGTCATTAATATCATTAGCAAATAGATACCTATAAGGTGTATTGCCCGTCATCTGGTTGTTAAGCCTATCAACAGCGTGTCGGTTCGTAAAATCACTAGTTATGGACGCATTCTTTTTTACGCGGTAACCTAGTGTATCACCGGTCACATATGCGCGAAAGCTTACAGCTCTATCTGGTGTGATAGGTTTTCCATCGATTGAGCTATCTACATTATTCGACACCCGTTTATACGAGCTAAACTGCTTTGATTTCTTGATTAGTGTATTGCTGTAATAAACGCCGTGGTACTGTTCAGGTTTAGCGCTAGCTTCGTTTGGACTTCGGAGCTTAGTGCTAGCATAAACTGAAAGTACAGGTAGAGCTAAAACAATAACTATCGCTATAGCTAACACTTTTGACTTCTTCATAATATCTACCTCCAGTGCTTAAAGAACACTTTTGATTATAGAGGTGCTAACTGCTTGTAACCTATAATTACCATATAAACTGATTAGTGTAAATGGGGGGGTAGAAAAAACAATTTAGTACAAAAAAGCAGCAATCACTGCTGCTCATTTTTGTACTGCTTTAGCGCTTTGGAAAGCTGATCTGGACATGATGTATCCTTGAACCCACATCCTATGCCTTCCAGCCTTTCGATTACATCATCAACAGGCATTCCCTTAACTAAGCTAGATATGCCTTGAGCATTCCCCGCACATCCGCCTATAAACTCTACTGATTTGACTATGCCGTCTTCAACCTCGAGATTTAAGAGCTTGGCACAGACACCTTCTGGCTTGTATATCATGATTTGTTCCTTTCTCGTCTTAACTTTAGTCTGCGTTTTACGATGAGCTGATATGCTGCAGCGGTCGCGACATCCTCTATTACTCTAAAATAATCCTGTTCTGGCTTCATGTGACATATGCTATCAGCATATGTCGAAGCGATTGCAGCCTCGAGAGTGCTGCAATATAGATCATAAGATTCAGATATCTTGTAGCCGACACCATTGTCATCGTCTATTGCAGAAATTAGTTCAGCGATTTCCTGTACGTTAAATATAGACTTGAGTGTTACTATTACGAACAGCCTAGAAATTGCTTCCTTATCGTACCTGCGCTTCACAGGTGGCGGAATAACTCCAAGTTTAACATAATTATTTACCATAGTGCTAGTCAGCAAATAGCTGTCTCCGTATGTGTCCTGAAAATGAGGATTTATCAGCGATAGTACCTGGTCCATATATAAGGACATCTCTGGAAGTTCATCCCAGCGTGGGAGGCGTAGTATTGTGCTATCCTGCGGCAGTTTTCTTCTCTCCATATGCTCCTTCCAGTTACACTCCTAATAAGGATAGTAACACAGCTCTATGCGAGCTTCAAATATCCAAGAACTTGTATTTTTTAACTATTCGCACATGTATACT
>NZ_CALHTQ010000019.1 GCF_938039775.1 uncultured Mogibacterium sp.
GCACAGATACCATTCTCATTCTTCGAGTCGGGAACCTTCACCCTGCCACTTGGCAATGTGCTATTTACATTTGCATGTTCATTTGCCTTGATGGAGGTTATAGAGAATTGGAAGAAGAGTGGCACATTAAAGGGTATCATCGCTGTAATTGTGCTACTTGTGTTGTCAATGAAGACAGACTGGCTGATATTTGGGCCGCTATTCACACTGTCGATTTATATGAACAAAGAAAATAAGGACCGTCAGGCCATCTGTTATGCGGTCATCAGCGTCCTTAGTTTTTCATTGTCAGCGTTCATGTGTGTAAGCCACGGTCTACCTTGGTACGGTCAGGTGTGGCAGATTGGCACACTCTTGGTTATCCCGATTATCTATGCTTATAACGGCGAGCGTGGTAGCAAGGCTTCATTTAACAAATGGTTTTTCTATTTATTCTATCCTGCCCATCTTGTTGTACTCGGCCTCATAAGGTGGTAGCGAAACTTATTTCTGAAACACCACTAGCCCAATCTCTGTCGGGTGGTCTAGATACAGCGCTGTTTTAGACGCTTTATTACCCAGTATCATCTTGGCTATTAGGATGTCTCCACCTGCAGCGATAGTCATCAGCACTCCAGCTGCAAGAAAAAGTATATCGGTCGTAAGGCACCCGATTATGCATGGTACTATTCCTAGTAACAGTCCTGGCATCAAAGCACCTGTTATGTATTGCCACTTTCCAAGTGGCTGACTGCAAGTGCAGTACGGTGTTAGGTATTTCCAAATCACTCCGAATTCAATATCTTTGAAACCGTTTTTTGTAAATCTGCTCCACGTTACACCGTGAATAAGCTCATGTACCACCGTTAACAATAATAGTAGTGCCAAAACAGTTATACCCGAACTAGCTGAAATTCGTGATCTCCCAAAATCAGCTCCATTATATCTAAGAATATAAATAACAATAAAGGGCACAGTCATGATTAGTCCATATAATGCCCCGACGTTCGCCTTTGCGACTGATATCGTAAGGTCTGTCTTGGTGTACCCTTCGCTTTCTAGTTCTTCACATTTTACCTTATATCTCTCTAGTCTTCTTTGCTCCGCTTCGTTGAGCACTCGTTCATTACCTGCCATTTATTATCCCCTTAATTCTATATTTTTATCGGTTATTATCGGATGCTGCCTGATTTTATATGTTGCTATCCGTTGCTATCTTTTGCTATTCATATTCCTTTGATTAATTATACTTTATTTCAAGCTTTCAAATCATTAAAAAAGCGAATAGCCGCCTCGTAGCTACTATCCGCTTTATAGTTAATATGATTGTCAGTAAAGACTTTAATGCTTTTTGGCTATAACTTTATAATCATTTACCTTGCAGATTCATAAAGTCTATAGTTATCTCAATCTCTTCTTGTATCCAACCGTACCGATTAGCATTAGTACGGATGCTGCGAAGATGCTGATCATTAGCATTAGGTTTCCAGTGCTATCACCAGTCTTTGGTGACTTGTGCTTCTTAACCATCTTACCCTTAGTAGGCGCCTTTGGTACTTCGTACTTGTTGTTAAATGTTAAATCGTTTACAGTTTCTGCACCCTTCTTAATCTCGTAATTTGCTACGAGCTGGTTATTAGCATCAGCTGTAACATCTACGACAACCGTGTACTCTGTCTTGTCGTAAGTGTAATTTGCAAGGCCTGTATCTACCTCAACTACCTTGTATGTGTACTTACCAACTGCCTTGAACTCGATATCTCCGAAATCGATTTCGCCTGCTCCGTTAATTGAAACGACCTTCTTATCTAGGACAGAACCTGCTGGCATTGGCGCCCCGCTTAGTCCTAGTGCTGTAGTTCCAGCTGCGGATAGCTCGAACTTGAACTCACCTGCTGCTGGCGGTGTGTCTCCGCTTAGAGCCTTCTTAACCCTTAGGTTTTTCTTAACAGATGTGAACACGTTTCTAAATCTTGGCTCGCTGTCAGCTGTAGCCTTGAGTGTTCCGCCATCGTTAGCAACAGTTACCTTAACCTCTTTTTCAGCTGTATCATATGCTACACCTGCTACTGGGTTTGACGCTGTTTCCTTAACCTT
>NZ_CALHTQ010000020.1 GCF_938039775.1 uncultured Mogibacterium sp.
GAACATAAAGGTTATACATACACCAGCGAGTAAAGGCATAAGATATGACTACGATGGACTGGCGAAAGTGTATAACGATATAAATAATCGCAATAGTCCTTCGATTTGCGCAACTTATGTATACGGAGTGGAATATCTGTATTCGAAATCAAAGGATAGAAGTTACATATTTAACTCCGATTTTTCATTAAAAGCAATTTATGATTCTAATACAGCCAAGATGGAGTATGAAAAAAGTGATATCGACGAAGAAGAATTATATAAGGAAGTTTATAATAACTTCGGTTTCCTAGTCGAAGCTAACGTCAATCGCAAGCCACTGATCAACATGCAGAAAGAGTTCAACAAGAAATACTACAAGCGATTCAATTAAAAATTACAGGAGTAAAATAAGAAGGTGCAAACCATGCAAAATGCACAACTTAAGAAGATACTAATCATCACTTGCTGCTTGCTCGCAGGAGTAGGAGTGTTATTTATAAGATGGTACATCAAAAGTAATATAGAGAGGTATTCAGTTTATTATGTTCTGAATATCTCACACGATAGAGATGCGCATCCAGAGTTTGCGATGTTGCTTGATAATATTGATAGTATGGAGCAACCAGAAAAAAAGAAAGTTAGATACAGACCTGAAAGTGGACCAGAGGGCGCATTGAGTGGCAGAGTTTATATTTCTAATGAGGCCCACTCCAGTAATGATAAAATTCCAAATATCTACATGGGACCTGATTATGATGAATCCGCTTATGTATATATCGATAATAGAGGGATAAGATATGAATTCGATAAATCTTTTAAATTGAGAAGAGCATCTGATTATGATACTTATGATGAAATCGATATTCATACAATAGACCAGAAGGCTCTTTACGATGAAATATATAAAGATTTTGGCTTCCTTATAAAGGCAAATGACAAGAAGCCAATGATCAATCTACAGTGGCTTTTCAACAAGAAATACTATAAGCGATTCAACTAATAATTGAATATAGAATTTGATAAATGCAAAAGAACCCCAGTTTAGTACTGCTAAGCTGGGGTTCTTTAAATATTAACTACTTCTTAAACATATGCAGCCTCTCCGCCCTACGTATATCATTTTCGATGAAATCGGAAGCTGCGAAGGAGCTGTCGTACTCGAGACCTGGCGGTAGCATTGGCGTGCAAGGTCTTGAGATGACTGCTCCGAGCTGCTTCTGTGTCAGCTTGCGGCCATACTCGGCCTGGTACTCCTGCTCGAGTATGCGAAGGATGTCCCGAGCATTCTCGAGGCAGGTAATCGAATACTTATATACCTTATCCATATCGTTTTCGCCCACGAAGCTAAAAGTCGTATATGGCAGCATCAGATTAATCGTTCTGCGCTCCTTAGAGTCATCGACTAGCTCGAGGCTGTCACCGCCAAAGAATGGATAGCTGTCATGCTCATTTATCCAAATCGAGATATCTGGTAGGAAATAAGCTCCATCGACCGGGATGTCCCGTTCTTTCATAGTATCTAACGCTCTTCCGGTGAGCACTCCGACGATTACTTTGCGAAGGTCAATTCCCTCGCCCTTAATCAGGGGTGCTATATGATTTAAACGCTGACCATTATGAAGGAAGTCGTCAACTAATATCACAGACTTTTCAAAGGACTTGATAGTTTTTACCTGCTCCTGTAGCGGTGCGTAGTTACGGTATTCTCTGATAGTGAATCCCGATAAATCATTCTTAAAATACTTATCCGTCCTAAGAGCCTTTGTTACTGTATTAGGGATGACCACATCCGAAAGTGCCTTGCCGTATGGAACAGCCATATAAGGACCGCGCTTCTTCAGAGGATCGGAAGCTGCAGGTACTCCGTTTTCAGATGCAACCATATTTACGATACGGCTATATACTGCCCTAGGGTTAAATGTGAGTATCAGCTTGCCAGGGAACAGCTCGTTAAAAGTCCGGAGGAGCTTCGCATGAGCATTATCTGCAGCCTTAATAATCCTAGGGTTCTGGTTGAACGGAGCCTTGATACACGCTTCGACATCTCTAAAGAGTACGATAGGTGCTTTCATATCCACTGCATAGATTGGCTCTTCCTCACTGCTAGAGATATTAACAAATCCATGGTGGATTAAAAGGTCAATCGTATCCTCGTCCATACCTGCAGGATTTACAGGGCGATAGATTACGTAAGTGTAATCTTCATCGAGGAGTTCCGTCATGATCTCCGTGAGCAGAATCTGCTTAAGGTTGGAAACGCCTACATTTGCATCATTTTTTGCATAAAATGCACCGATTGAAGCTATCGAGCCAAGCGCACTCTTTCTAATCGTAGAAGCTACTTCGCTGCTACCGAATTCCTCAAGCAGGTCATTCGCACGAAGCTTTCTAGCCGATGCAAACGCAGAGAGTACAGAATCTTCACGTTCTCCTGGTCTAGCATTTATCAGGATTGATTTCGTAGCTGGGTCATCAAGGTATTCGCTGAGAACCACGGGGTCGTATCCAGCCGTCTCCAAATCATCGCTAAGTGGCATGGTGAAACCAGCATCCATGTGTTCAAATACGCTGAAGCTGATGTCGCTAGCTGTGAGCACCTCCTTGTACGCAGGCTCATGCTTATATAGGTTCATATCGTATATGTAGTTCTGCACAACTGGGTCGAGCAGTGTGCCGATATCTCGCCCGAGATCAATATTATTTCGAATTCTCGATGAACTTACATCCTCAGAGTACTTCTTGAGTGACAGTTTTATAATCTCGCCTGTAATTGGATATCTTGTTTCACCGCAGCACTTGCGTGAATCATCGCTAGACTCTCTCTCGAACACAATGTGACCAAGTGAGTGAATCGAGTGCTCACTTGGAGCATCAGCATAACAAGCGGCACTTTCTACTAGGTCAGAGCCTATCACAATATAAAGTTCTTTGCCTGCAAAAAGCTCTCTTAGCTTCCTTAGGTCATCCGCATTTGCGATGTTCAGCTGGATGTTGTCTGGAAATACATTTAGGTTCTCTTCGCTACTTATTGACATAGCGAGAATATTCTTGCGAAGCGCACGAGGGAGTGTCTTCTTGGTCCACGAAAACTCATCTAGTGCCAAATACACCTCGAAGCCCATGTCGCGAATAGTCGTTGCAATCGC
>NZ_CALHTQ010000021.1 GCF_938039775.1 uncultured Mogibacterium sp.
ATTTTCTTATCTACTACATTACTAATACGATTTCGACATGGACTCTCGGAGTTTACCTAATGACGAGTGACAGTAAATCGGGGAAGAGCAAAGGCGCGGAAAAGTTTGATTGGAAGAAACTTTTGCCAGCACCACTTATAGGGTTTTTAGTATCACTAGTATTTCTAGTTTTAAAGATTCCTGTTCCAGCTTTCGCTACAAGCACGCTTACATATATAGGTAATATCGTAACACCGCTGTCGCTTATCTATATCGGTATAGTCCTTGCAAAAGCAGGGCTTAAAACGATTTCTTTCGATAGGGATACGATCATAACTCTAGTTGGTCGCTTTATTTTAGGACCTCTAGTGATGGTCGCAATTCTCATGCTTACAGCCAAGAACATGCCTACTGATGAGTTCAAGACATTTGTAATACAGTCGTCCGCACCTGCTCTAGCAGTTCTTCCAATTCTTGCAAGTCACGGAGATGGAGATGTAGAGTTTTCAACCAATGTGGTAACACTGAGTACGATTCTGTTCGTAATAGTTGTACCAATTGTCGATGTTCTACTTGGGTATATGTAATAAGACAGAGCTCTAATAAGAAATAACGATATTCAGATAAAAACTGAGTGAAAGAAAAAGGCTATAGTATAACAATTTAATGTTGTACTATAGCCTTGTTTTTTTACTTTTCTCCCTTATACACCTTGGCGTTCTCGAGCTCTACATATGTAGCGTTCTTATCTTCAGGTAGCGTCTTGAGCGTAAATTTGCCAGATATGACAAATCTTTTTTCTTCAGCAGGGAGCTTCGATGCTTCACCTTTCTTGAGTTTGAAGAGTAGCCCTTGCTGGCAACATTCGGTTGCATCTGGAATCAGGCAGTACGTATAGCGCTCGCCAGTACTTGGATCGATGCTTACGGTGTAGTATCCCTTTACCTTGATAGTTTTTCCTACGTATTTCTTAGGATCTGTCATCATGTTAGACACTTCAGAGTAGATTGCTGTTGCACTCATGGTACTGAGGTCGAGGTCTACGCTTTTATCTGCCTTGGAACTATTGCCCGACACGATATGAAGCGTAATACCTATACATACTGCTACAAAAGCTAGCAGCGTGATTATTATTACGATTAATTTAGTCTTTTTCTTGTTAGTCATTTTATCATCTTTATATTCAGTAAAATTTATCCTCTAGCAGTTGCTTTGCCGATTAGTATAAATATTAGATACATAACTGCATCTACTGTTACAATCGTTGCGCCTACTGGAGTTCCGCCGAGGATTGATATAAACATTCCGGTAAGAGCGGCAACTATCGATAGAATTATCGAGCAGATAGTTACTGCTCTGAAGCTTCCAAATACGCACATTGCCGACAGGGCAGGGAAGATGATGAGAGCTGATATCAAAAGTGAGCCTACCAAGTTCATTCCCAGCACTATTATAACAGCAATGATGATTGCGATGATTAAATTATAAGTTTCCGTCTTGGTGCCTGTCGCCTTAGCATATTCCTCGTCAAAAGTGACTGCAAAAAGCCTGTTATATAGGAATGTGAATGCAACTATGACTATAGCCGATATGACAAGACAGAGAATTACGTCTTCGGTCGTCAGTGTCAATATCGATGTGGAGCCGAATAGCGTAGTGCATACGTCGCCAGATACGTTTGCTGATGATGAGAATACATTCATCATAAGGTATCCGAAGGCGAGCGATACCACTGATAAAATAGCAAGCTTGGCATCGCCCATAACTTTGCTGTTCTGGCTGCTGCGAAGCAGCAGTATAGCGGCAATTATAGTAATGGGCATAGTCACATAGAGGTTGCTGGAAACGTGCAAAATTGTGCCGACTGTCATCGCTCCGAAGGCAACGTGTGATAGTCCATCTCCTATAAATGAAAATCTCTTGAGCACTAGTGTTACTCCGACCATAGCAGCGCAGAGAGCGATTGAAACACCTACGATTAGCGCATATAGGACGAAGGAGTGAGAAAGGTACATGTGTAGCTGTTCTGAGAAATTAGACATCTAGAACCTCCTTTCTCTCCGCTTCTGAAGCAAGGTGAGGTTTATCGTTCATAATCAGGAGCTTGTTAGCTGCTGATAGCGCTTTGCTGATGTCGTGCGAGATGGTTATGATTGTCGTTCCGCTCTGATTCAGCTTGTGTAGCAGCTGGTATAGATGGGCAGCGGCCACCGGGTCAAGCCCGGTGATCGGCTCGTCCAGAACCAGCACTTTCTTCGAGCCGGCGATGGCGCGTGCGAGCAGCACGCGCTGCCGCTGCCCTCCAGACAGCTCGCGAAAGCTCTCGTTCTTAATATCCTCGAGGTCAAGCTCTCGGATAGCATCAGCGGCAAGCTTTCGCTCCTTATGACCATAAAAAGGTTTGAATCCAAGCATATCAAGACATCCGGATAGCACAACTTCCCATACGGAAGCCGGGAAATCCTTCTGCATCTCACGCTGCTGCGGCAAATAGCCGATATCGCGCCTCACGATATCACCGCGCAGCAAGACCTTGCCGTTAATCGCTGGAATCAGACCTACCAAGGTCTTAATCAAGGTCGATTTCCCGGCACCATTTTCCCCTATAATACAAATATAATCTCCGTTATTAATCTCCAGATCGAATTCATCACAGAGGGGCTTGCCTGAATACCCGACAGCAAGCCCCTCGCAAATGATACTAAATGAAGAGTCCTTAGTCTCTCTTACCATTTTGTTCAATTTATACTCCTAGTAATACCTAATTGTTAAGAATCTCCTGTAGAACCTTGAGATTGCTCTCCATAGTCTTGAGGTAAGTCTTATTCTTGAGATCGCCTTTCTGCATAGACTGAAGCGAATCCAGAGTCTTGATATCTCTCTTAGTTCCATCGGCATTCTTGATTATCGACTTAGCAATCTTCTGGTCAGAGTTCTCAATAGTTACGACATGCTTTATCTTTAGCTGGTTGAGCTTGTTAGATAGGAAGCTTATAGTCTCGAAGCTAGCTTCCGACTCAGCGGAGCATCCTACAAATGCAGCATAGTAGTCAAGTCCATAATCGTCTACCATGTAGCGGAATGGGAAACGATCCCCGAAGATGAGAGTCTTAACCTTAGCGTTCTTAACAGCCTCAGCATACTTGCTAT
>NZ_CALHTQ010000022.1 GCF_938039775.1 uncultured Mogibacterium sp.
GCCCAGCTCCCGTCTGCGCGAGCGCCGCATCCAAGCGCTGATTCGAAATACTAGGCGCTGAATTCTCATCAGGCGCAACATTCAAATCACTAGATTCAACTCCAGAAAAATTTTCGCACCCATTACCATAATCGGATTCTCTGAGTACTCCACTAAAATTATTTCGACCAATGATATTGAGAAGGTGACAGAGCTGTAACACATCTTCCCTGTTGTGGGTGAGGATGATCTTCTCTATTACCGAATCCTGATTGACTGCATATTCCGAGAACAATTTTACGCTTTCGCGACCGGAAATCACATCTTTACGGTTAGAACTGATACCAAAATAATGTTCCAAATTCTTCTGGCTTATAGACCCGATTCTTGCTTTTAAGTCTGTGTTAGAACGAACGAAATTATACAGATCAAACTCGTAAGTATTCAGAGAGTATGGGAGGTTCTTCATTTCTAACCGTTGCTTCATGAATGGAATGTCAAATGAGGAGCCATTATATGTAATTAAATAATCAATTCCTTCTTCTTTAAGAAACTCCATTGTTGTCACCAACACGCGGTCTTCCTCATAAGGTGTTTCTGCAAGAAACTGTGTTATAGTTACACCTTTAATGTCGGCAGTCATACACGCTGTAAGTATAACTTTGTTTCCTCTCTGTGCAGAGAGTCCAGTTGTTTCAATATCAAATATACACGGTTTAAGTGAACCGTGGTATATATCAAATATTTCCCCAGAATAGAGGGAGATATTGTATGTTCTAGTAAATTTTTTCATATCTTTTTTCGTTCATGTAAATTTATCTGATTCTTATAGTGGTAGTTAGAACTTACGACTTTTAACTGTTATATTTTTAGCAGATAAAGTCGTGATTCGACATATTTAACCATACTTTTATACTATAATTGATAATCACAAAAAAGTAAAACAGACTACAGGGGAGTAGTCTGTTTCGTAAAAAGGGTATTGGGACTAGAGATTAAGAGATTGCCAGGGAGACAATCTCTATAATTAATTATAGTCGTTCTTTGTATATTTTGCAATACTTATTGTGATAATAATTATACTAGTAACATAATAAATTTTTTAGGCAGACAATTATTCGATTACTTTATATGATGATAAAGCTCTTTTGACAGTGTGTAGCCCTTTTAGTGTTCAATTGCATACTAACATTCTATACGTTGAATAGGAAGTGTATTACATCTCCATCCTGAACTACGTACTCTTTGCCTTCGGATCTAATTAATCCCTGTTCACGTGCTTTGCCGAGGCTACCACCACACTCGATAAGCTTGTCGTATGATATGGTTTCAGCTCGGATGAATCCTTTTTCAAAATCAGTGTGAATCTTTCCAGCAGCTTGTGGGGCCTTGGTTCCATTGGTGATTGTCCAAGCTCTAACTTCAGGCTCTCCGGCGGTGAGATAGGAAATCAGATTGAGTAATGAGTAGCTTGCTTTGATTAGCTTGTCGAGACCGGATTCGGAAATCCCTAAATCCTCGAGAAACATCTCTCTCTCATCATCCTCAAGAGCAGCCATTTCAGATTCAATTTCGGCGCAAATCTTTACGCAACCTGCACCTTCGGTAGCAGCAAACTCTGAAACTTTAACCACATGTTCGTTATCTTCACCCGCAACCTCATCCTCAGATACATTAGCGACATATATAACTGGCTTATATGTTAGAAGGTCCATAGCCGCTATAACTTCCTGCTCTTCATTATCGAGTTCCATCGCACGAGCGCATTTTCCAGTTTCAAGCCAAGCCTTAACTTTCTCAAGTAGGGCAACCTGAGTTCCAAGAGTTTTATCCGCCTTCATGTTCTTGTTCAGCTTTGCAATAGCTCTCTCCAGAACCTCGAGGTCAGCAAAGATGAGCTCTGTATTAATAGTATCGATATCGTCGAGAGGGTCTATATGGCCGTTTACATGAACGATGTTGTCGTTTTCAAAGCATCTTACAACGTGCACAATCGCGGAAACCTCGCGAATATGACCGAGGAATTTATTTCCAAGCCCTTCTCCCTTTGAAGCACCTTTAACAAGACCAGCGATATCACAGAATTCTATCGTCGTATAAATAGTCTTCCTTGCCTTGTAGATGTCTGTCAAAACTTCAAGCCTCTTATCGGGAACTGTTACAACACCGACATTTGGTTCGATTGTGCAGAAAGGGTAGTTAGCAGCTTCTGCACCAGCTTTAGTAATTGCGTTAAATAGTGTGCTCTTGCCTACGTTAGGTAGACCGACTATACCTAGTTTCATTTTTTACCTCTTACAAATTCTATTTATTATTAAGTGCGCTTATTCTCTTAAGATATGTGTAAAGTGCGAGAGAAGAGACAAAGATAACTATACTTATAACTTGAGCTTGTCTCAAAAACCCTATCATGAGACTGTCTGTCCTAAGTCCTTCGACGAGGAACCTCTCTGGAGCATAGAGCAAACCGTACAGACATGCAATTTGTCCAGGGAACTTTCTGCGTTTATAAGCATAAGAAAGGGCAATAAATATCAATAGGCACCATATCGATTCATAAAGAAAAGTAGGGTGTACTGACTTGCCATCTACTATTATAGCCCATGGAAGGTTAGTTTTGGTACCATATGCTTCGTTGTTGAAGAAATTTCCCCAGCGTCCTATTGCCTGTGCAAGTGCGACTGATGGAAGGATTAAATCAGCGATATCTATGAAGCTAATTTTCTTATATCTACATATAACATATGCGGTAATCATTCCTAGTATGAGTCCACCGTGTATGGCCAAGCCACCGTTACGAATATTGATGATTTCAGAAGGAGATTGGCTGTAGTAAGCCCAGTTAAATATGACGTAGTAGATTCTTGCTCCTAATATTCCCATAGGAAGTATGCCGAGGACTATATCTAACACAGCATCGGGAGCTAATCCGTATATAGGTGCTCGCCTGTAGCTTATATAAAGGGCGAGTAACGCACCTGAGGCAATTAGGATTCCGTACCATCGTATATCGAACCCGGCTATTGAAACTGCTATTGGACCTGGTGACGTCACAGAAAACCTCCTCTGCCAAAATAATTCTTTAAAAATATACTAGGATAGTATACCATAAATGGGCTAAATTAACGAGATTGTCGCATAAATTGAATATGAAGTATTGACAAGGATAATGTCGTTTGGTAATATAATTTGGCGACACATTAATGTGTGGTTGTGGCGGCGTAGCTTAGCTGGCTAGAGCGTCCGGTTCATACCCGGAAGGTCGATGGTTCGAGTCCATCCGCCGCTACCATTTGGACGCTTAGCTCAGCTGGGAGAGCATCTGCCTTACAAGCAGGGGGTCATAGGTTCGAGCCCTATAGCGTCCACCATATTTTGGCCGGGTAGTTCAGTTGGTTAGAATGCCAGCCTGTCACGCTGGAGGTCGACGGTTCGAGCCCGTTCCCGGTCGCCAATTTTTAAACTTGATATGGTGGGTATCGTCAAGCGGTTAAGACACAGGGTTGTGGCTCCTGTATGCATGGGTTCGAATCCCATTACCCACCCCATTAATATTTACAAATTAATATTGGGGTATCGCCAAGCGGTAAGGCAACGGACTCTGACTCCGTCATTCATAGGTTCGAATCCTATTACCCCAGCCAATTAATGGCGACATGGCCAAGTGGTAAGGCAGAGGTCTGCAAAACCTTTATCCCCAGTTCGAATCTGGGTGTCGCCTCCATGACTGAAACAGCTGAACGATTCGTTTAGCTGTTTTATTTTATTTTGACATGCACACCTCGTTGTGATTTAATTAGTAGACATAGATTTTACAAAATGCAATTAAATTAATAATTAAGTAAGGAATTGTAGACTTGAGAAACAAAAATGTAGTGCAAAATCTCGCTGATAAGAAAGTTGGTACTGGCAAGCGAGCTAAGATAATCATTGCGATTATTGCATTGATTTTTATATGTGTGGGTGCATTTGGAGGCTACAGGTACAGCAATGCGACAACATTCCCTAAGGGAGTAAAAATCGATGGTGTAGATGTATCT
The DNA here is from genome assembly GCF_938039775.1 of uncultured Mogibacterium sp. Next base: position 4,020 of record NZ_CALHTQ010000022.1, read on the forward strand.
GGACTTAAGACAGACGATGCTGTAAAGAAGATTACGGATGCAAATAACTCATTCATAATCGAAGAAGAAGGACAGGAGCCGAAGGAAATAACAACTTCCTTTACTTACAACATTAAGGCATCTGTTCGTTCCAAGATTGGAATCTCTGCCATTGATCTTAGAGTATTGATGAAAAAGGGAGTTGACTATAGTGTTTCGCTAAAGCATGAAGGTGGAATTGAAGAGTCTGCTAAGACTATTGCTGAGGCTGTTCCTGATGCGCAGGGTGTAAAATATACTGAAGATGCTTACATCGACTATAACAACATGAAACTTGTTCCTGAGGTTCAGGGAGATAGCGTTGATTTCACCAAGGTAGCTAAGGAGATTGCTGACAAAAAGGCTGCTGATTATAAGTTTAATAAGTATAAGATGGACCGCAAGAAGCTGATCTCAGAACCTAAGGTAACTGCTGAATCGCTTAAGGAAGAGTTTGAATTTGCTAAGAAGTATATCTCTAAGCCATTGTATCTAAATACTATTACAGGAACTCCATACGAGGTTGAGCCGAACTCCTTAGCTAAAGTAATCCTTTATTCAAAGGAAGGACCAAAGTATAGCAAAGAGGGTGCTAAGGAAGTCGCTAAGGAAATTGCTGAAAAGTATTCAGGCAAGACCTTGACTGTTAAGACACTTTCTGGTGATAAGACACTGTATAATAGTGCACTCAAGCTCAATATAGATGTGGATAAGACAGCTGATTCTATTCTTGATTCTGCTAAAAACGGCAAAACAGGCTCAATTGTTACGGATAAAGCTGCAGCAAGTGGGGATGGTTCTCATCTAGAAATTAATCTTGCAGGTCAGAATGTAAAGTACATCAAGAATGGAAATGTTGTATTTACATCATCAATTGTATCTGGAGGTCCTGGACATAGAACTAGAACTGGAATCTTTAGAATTAACAGCAAGATGCGAAATGTTACTCTGAGAGGACGTAATGATGACGGTT
>NZ_CALHTQ010000023.1 GCF_938039775.1 uncultured Mogibacterium sp.
ACACGTATCCTAGAGCTCGATTCGTGAAGTATTACAAAGCGCATTATTCTGCGTCCTTAACTTCTTCTAGCTGCTCCTCAGCTACTTCTTCGTCCTCATCGTATGCTTCTACGATTGCTCTTGCGCCCTCAACCATCATTAGCTCTTCTTCAGCATAACGAACAGCGTTCATATCCATTGCATCTTCATAGATATCTTCACAGTTCTCTCTGAGAGTAGTTGTAGTCTCCATAAGAGTATCCTTGCCACGTAGAACTGCAGCTGTGCAGTGTGTGTAAACCTTCTTAGCGTCCTTGCTTGTAAGGATTAGCTTGCCAACTGTTCCAGCGAGGAATCCTGCTGCAACGCAACCAATACCCATACAACTCTGTTTTCCTAAAAATTTCATAATAAACCTCCTAGTTTGAATTAATTCACATAATATTAATTGTATCCAATATATCACTTCTGAAATTCGCTAGTCAACCTTAACTTTTGTTGGATTACCTTAACTTAAGCTCATTTTCAAGGGTTTCAGGGCATCTATCGTTGTTTTCTATGTATATTCTGCGATACATTAAAATTTTAATTGTTTTTTCCCTTTTTTCTCCATGCTTCCGCAGGTTTATATGTATATAAAAGTATTTATTAGGTAGAAATATTTTCGGTGTGTAGGTGTGCACGAATGTGCAAACCAAGTACTCGGCTTTGGTGCACTTACCTTGACAATTAGAGCACTAAAAATGCGAGCAGCTTATGACCTGCCCGCAGCAACGGAAGGAATGAAAGGATATCCGCAATGCAATTCGATTCATTTCTTGTCAATTCCAACTGATTCGTCACAGAGTGACTATATCATACCATTTCCTTTGTCCTTCTCTACAACAAACTTCCTGAGTGTATTTATATGATCTGCTGCTGCTTTTCTAGCGGCTTCCGCATCGCCAGCTACAATAGCATCGACAATCTTCTTATGCTCAATCGGCTGAATCATATACTTACTCTGGCTCTCATAGTATACGTATCGGAATCTCATTGATAGTTCCTGTGCCTGCTTAACCATCTGCATGAGCGTCTTATTGCCACTGCACTGAACTATATAATTATGGAGTTTGACATCGTATTCTACCATCTCGTCCTTGTCACCATTCTCCATCGCAAGCTCACCAAGTCTGAGCAGCTTCTGTAAAGCTGCCTTATCTTCGTCAGTAGCTTTGACCGCAGCAATAGAAGCTGCAAGTCCGCCTAGGGTTTCTCTAACCTCGAATACATCTTCGAGGTCCTTTATCGAAATCTCAGATACATATGCGCCGTGGCGTGGCTCGATTACTACCAGGCCTTCATTCGCAAGCTTGCGAATAGCTTCTCTGATAGGTGTTCTACTTACATTCATCTTCTCCGCCAGGTCAATTTCCATGAGCCTAGTGTGCGCATCTATTTCACCTGTTAGAATTCGTCTCTTGAGCTCTAGGTATACTAGCTCCCTAAGTGGTTTCTGAATCTGAAAATCTAACTCCATAAGTTATGCCCTCCGCTGTTCGTCTTCCAGTATCGCCAAGTCGGTTCAACCCATCTAGCAGATTCTAAAGCCTTATAATCTGCCTCGAATCTAGTGTAGTCAGTATAGTAAGCTGCCACAGTCGGTCCGCTACCACTCATCAGAACTTCATCAGCCTGCAAATTCTCGCGAATTCGCGACACTAAGTTCCGCACCTCTCCGTAGTTAGCAAGTGTGTACAGCTCAAGGTCATTATAGAAGCGATTCACATCTACTTCTCTCTGTTTCTCTCCTGCGCTTTCAAGTTCCCTATCGATTGCTTCGTAAACTTCCTTAGTAGATACAGCAATCCCAGGGTTAAATAAAATCACGAAATATGGTCTTGGTTCTACCGCCTCAACCACTTCGCCAATTCCAGAAATTATAGCGGCGCTACTAGCCTCTTCGAGCTGAGGCAAGCCTTCAAGTCGATTAGCATTAAGCCGTGCATTCATCATTATTGAAAAAGGCACATCAGCACCAACCTTTACCCCTGCTTCCATGAGCTCTCGCATAGAGAGCGGACTTCCTAGCAAGAAGTTAATTCCTAGCATAACCGCTGCAGCATTTCCGCTACCGCCAGCAATGCCCGCCGCCACGGGCAGTTTCTTGTCAAGTTCGATAGAGATACATTCTGCACCCCTCTCGAACATCAGTTCCGTCATATTGCGTCGTTCGGAAATTGCTTCGATGACAGACGCTGCACCTTTTACAGCAAGGTTATCCGCCGTTAACGGAATATTCTTATTAGTTGAAAATAAGTATATGTTAGTTTCTGCAAAAAAACAATTATAATTGTAACTATTTATTATTTTAGTTTTTACTTTCAGAGTATCGAAAATATCGATACCTTGCATGAACGACTTTATGTCATGATAGCCGTCGGTTCTTCGGGATAATACATATAGAGAAAGATTGATTTTGGCATATGCATTTAGCTCGATTTCGGACGGTATTAGAGTATTTCGATCCATACACTCCACCATAAATTCTAAAAATGCGAGGATGCATTGCACCCTCGCATATATTGTACTATTTATTATACAAAAATGTCATGTATTATTTGTAATTTTTCGAATTACTTCGAAGTTTTTTTACGTCCTGAATTATGACCCTTTATTGGGCTTGGCTTGTGAACCTTATACACATTAGGTAGCAGCTCGCTGATTTCTAGCTTTTCTTCTACCTTGTGTCCGCCCTTCTTCTTGGCACGCTTCTCAGCCTTAGCAACTCGCTTTTTCTCTTCAGCGATTACTTCCTCAACTGACTTGCCAGTTTTCTTCGCTTCTTTGTAAGGATTGAAAGTAGTCTCCCCCGACTTCTCTTTCTCGACCTTTTCGTCGTCATCCTTGTTGTGCTGCTGCCTGATAGTTACAACCATGATTCCACCGAACATAATTACCATCATAATCATGTTGATAGTAGTGTTTAGAGTCTGGTTGAAAGTCTTGAACTTCACTACGGTTTCTTTGCCAAGAGTGTTTCCGTTGTCATCAACAAAATCTGCGCTGATTATAAGCTTGTATTCTGAGTTATTCTGAACCTTGAATTTCTTGTTAGTGCTATCTCCGAGCACGAGTACAAGGCCCGAATCGTCGTTAGCTGTCAGAACCTTAATAGGAATCTTCTTGCCATCTTTGTCTACAATCTTAACGCTCTTTGCGTTGTTAGCCTGCGCTGCCTTGCTTGATACAGAGTGGTTAAAGTATAGCTTAACTCCCAGGTTCTCAATCGAGGTGTTCTTCTGACCATTCTTAGGGTATGATGACTTCAGCGCAAAAGCTGTATCATCTGCCGCAAAACACATCGCTGTGCTAAGAACTACCATTAGCATTGATAGAACTGCAATTAGTCCTTTTCTTTTCATCTAATTCTCCTCCAATATATCGACTTTGTCTTCGACTACATCTATATTTTTCTTGCGAAGATGGGCCTTCGCTATCCTAAGCTCCCTAAAGAAGTTAGTAAGCGCCTCCGCACATTCATCGGCAAGTATCCCACGTTCTACATCTATCCTATGATTTAGCTTCGCCTCATTCGTAATATCAAATATCGAACCAGCGGCACCATTTTTAGGATCCATAGTTCCAATATAAAGCTTATCAAGCCTCGAGAGCACCATAGCCCCCGCACACATAGAGCAAGGTTCGAGTGTCACATATAGCTCACATCCGCTCAACCATTTACTCCCGAGTTTAGCTTCCGCAGCATCCAGCACCAGCATCTCAGCATGAGCCGTCGAAGACGCATACGCCTCAACCATATTGTGCGCTCTAGCGATAATCTCGCCTTCCTTCACCACCACGGCCCCGACCGGAACCTCTCCGAGTTCTGCAGCTATATATGCTTCATTCAAAGCTTCTCTCATGTAGAAATTGTTATCTCGCATATCAGTTTACTTTATCATAGAGACGTGTATTTTTCAA
>NZ_CALHTQ010000024.1 GCF_938039775.1 uncultured Mogibacterium sp.
TGATAGAGGTGGTCAGGTATATGTAATCTATAATCGAGTAAATGGCATTAACGAGGTAGCAAAACGTATAAATGCACTTGTGCCAGATGCAAGTGTCGCTGTTGGACATGGCCGAATGAATGAAACGACTTTGGAAAATGTTATGCTTGATTTTATAGAGGGTGACGTAGATGTTTTTGTTACAACTACTATCATCGAGAATGGTATAGACATTCCTAACGCTAATACAATCATCATATTGAATGCGGATAAACTAGGACTGTCGCAGCTATATCAGCTTAAAGGTAGGGTTGGAAGGTCGAATCGGCTGGCGTATGCCTATCTATTATATAAACCAGAGAGAGTGCTTACAGAGGTTGCTACAAAAAGACTTGCGGCTATTAGGGAATTCACCGAGTTTGGAGCTGGTTTTAAGCTTGCGATGAGAGATCTCGAGCTAAGAGGCGCAGGAAATGTTCTAGGAGAAGCACAGCATGGTAATATTGCTGGAATAGGTTATGAGCTTTATGTCAAGGAAATTGACAAAGCGGTACGAAGGCTAAAAGGTGAGAAGATAACCGAAGGAAGGGAAGAAATTTCGATAGAGGTCGATATACCCGCGCGCATACCTGCTGAATATATTAAGGATGAAACTCTGAAGCTACAGGCATATAAAAAGATAGCGCAGATTGCAAATCACGAAGAAGCAGAAGAACTGGTAGCTGAACTAATCGATAGATACGGGGATTTACCAGCTGTCACATTAGATCTTATTCGAATCGCTGAGATTAAGTGCCTGGCAGCGGATCTCGGGGTCAAGTCGATTTCTGAACGTGGCGGAAGGTATGTTGTCGAGTTCAATGAAGAGAACAATGCGGATGCATTTACATTAATTATAGCGAAACAAAAGTACGGAGAACAACTGGTTATTAGCAGCGGAATTAACCCTTATTTAAGCCTTCAAAAGGCAAAGGAAAAGCCTGCGGTTAGAATCCTAGACCTAATGATGACTATGACGGAAGCTAGGCTTCAGGGCCTTTCGCAAGCTGATTAGGGGTAAAATAACTCGGATATCAAATAGCTTTTATTCACTCTATACAACACGGAATCGTGATTTCTCCATAGACTTATGAACAGGTTATGGTATAATCGGCGTTAGTGTTTAAACAGACTATATATTTTAGGAGATATAAATGAGTAAGGTTAACCACTCTGAACACGGGGCCAAATTTGTAAAAGGTGCGGTCATTCTGTCAATAACAGGGATAATCGCCAAAGTTTTTGGCGCCTTCTTCAGAATTCCTCTTAATAACTGGATTGGTGCGGCTGGTATGTCGTATTACGGCGTGGCTTACCCGATTTATTCGTTCTTTTTGATAATTGCTACTGCTGGATTGCCGGTAGCAATTTCAAAGATGGTCTCAGAAAGAGTAGCTATCGGTGATTATATCAATGCACATCGAGTATATAAGGTGTCTCTACGAATCATGTTTGCTATAGGTGTGTTTGGATTTATTGTCTGCTATTTCGGAGCGGATATTATAGCTGCACATAGTAAAAATCCTGGTGGAGCTGCTTCTCTTAGGGCAATTGCGCCAGCGCTACTAACGGCACCTATCGTTGCGTCATTTAGAGGATATTCACAAGGTCAGCAGCAGATGATGCCGACAGGCGCATCGGAAGTAATCGAGCAGCTGATGAGAGTATTTGCTGGGCTTGGGCTTGCTTACATGTGCCTTCGTTCGAGTGCTGACCTAACGAAGGCAGCCGCAGGTGCTACATTTGGTGCATCTGCAGGATCGATAGCTGCGCTTATATTACTGCTAATCGTCTACATCGTAGGTGCTAATACACGCAAACTGCATTTCCAGAAATCAATACACAAAGATGAATCTACAAAGTCAATATTCAAAGAACTTCTCAAGATTGCTGTTCCAATTACTATAGGTTCAGCAATTCTGCCGTTCATGATGATTGTAGATTTATGGCTTGTAATGAGAAGGTTGCAGGCTACGGGGTGGAGTCATCATCAGTCGAAACAGCTATATGGCCTAATCAGTGGATTCTGCGACCCGCTTATAGGATTTCCACAAGTGTTTACTATTGCGGTAGCCGTAAGTTTGGTTCCTGCGATTTCGTCGTCATTTATTAGAAAAGACATGGTTGGACTGCACAAAAACATACAGACAGGAATTAAGACCAGCATGATCATCAGCTTTCCTTGTATGATTGGGTTAATTGCACTAGCAAGACCGATTTTATTCCTACTGTACCCAGGACAGCCCGAAGATTCAGCGCTAGCGGTACCAACGCTACAGGTTCTTTCCCTAGGGATAGTGTGCCTATCTATTTTACGTACGTTTTCAAGTGTTTTACAGGGTATAGGGAAGCCTGCGATACCAGTTATAAACCTTTCGATAGGTGTCATATGCAAATTCATTATCACATATATATTAGTAGGTATTCCGGCATTTAACATTAACGGTGCAGCTGCAGGAAACGTAGCAGCATATGGGATAACGGCAATACTAAACTATCGAGCAATGCATAAGCTCACGGGAACTAATCTAGATTTTATAGGAACATTTATTAAGCCTGCTATTGCCTCCCTAATTATGGGTGGGGCAGCTCATGCTACGTACATTCTTGTATTTAGAATTCTAGGAAGTAATTCTATTGCAACACTGGTTGCAATGATGGTAGCTGTAGCTGTATATGCAGTGGCGGTATTTGCAACTAAATGTTTAGGGCCTGAAGAAATCCTTATGATGCCTAAGGGAGAGAAGATTTTGAAGCTAACTGACAAAATTCATTTGACGAATAAGTAGAAAATACGATTATTTTTACGATTTATAGACTTTTTATAAACTAAAAGTAAGATAAACACAATCAATTCGTTGACTTTTCAATACTTCAACAGTATAATACGTGTAGTTAAGTTACCATAAGGAGGAAAATTATGAATAAGGCTGAATTAGTAAGTAAGGTTGCTGATAAGACTGGTTTTAAGAAGAAGGATGCTGAGGCTGCTTTGGACGCTGTACTAGGAACAATTGAAGAGTCTCTAGTTGCTGGAGACAGTGTAAGACTCATCGGTTTCGGTACATTTGAAACAAGATCAAGAAAGGCTAGAAAGGGTAGAAACCCACAGAAGCCAGAGGCAGTTATTGATATCCCAGCTTCAAAGGCTCCTGTTTTCAAGGCAGGAAAGTCGCTAAAGGATGCAGTAAACAAGTAGTTAATTGATACTTAGGGAGATGGGTACGATGTGCCCATCTTTTTCTTTGCAAATTTATAATTGTATGAATATATTTAAATAAACATGTGCGCGAGTGATATAAGCAATATGAGAGGAATAAATGGCTAGATTGGTACTAATGGGGCTACTGGTGCTCCTTGCTATATTATATATAGGTATAGGATTTGTAGCGTATAGGTATATGAAGAATACAAAGGTTGACGGACTATCGTTGCTTGATAGGGCTGTCAACGAATCTACGGATACAAGCAAAATTCCTTTAAGTGAGTTAATAGTTTATATTCTAATGATAGCTATAGCTGTTAGCGGCGCTATCAGACTAGTGAAGGGGGCAGGTTCGGGATTCTCGATTATGGCGAGATGGATAATTGCACCGCCTGCACTTGCATTATTTAATGCCCGTAAGAGGACTGGAAGGTCGCTGATGGTACTCGCGGCAACAGCACTTCTCTCGGTGTTTCTTATGATATCCTTTTCTGTAATTGGTCTTCCGAGCAAAGCTCCAGTTGTAACTCTTGATAGCATGGATGTTAAGATGGCTAATACCCGTGCCTCAGAGTTAATGGATAATGGATATGATATATATGTACGAGTAAACGATAAGACTCAATATCAGGAAGACTATACAAATATTTCAAATTCAGCAAGTTATGAAAAATACTCACCTAACAGCAATCTTACTATCCCCGCTGGTTACAAGCGTGTTGAAGAGGGGGTACTTTATTCCAAGTACCTATTAGTTAAAAACAATAATGTGCTCGGCGGAATTTACTTCTATGGAGATATGAAAAAAGATACTTTAATTAAGGATTGTAAAGTTATTACTATAATGATGGATGAGGACTGTATTAATAACGCTCGAAATGATAAAAGGAGTATTAAGCTTAATGGACTTGATTTGCTTGCTACTTTAAATGAGCAGAAACTAAAGGAAACTTTTAAAAGTCATTTATGGAATATACCTGAATATCCCGAGGATGAGACAAGCCTCTATTATGGTATTACTTGGACTCCGCGAAGTGATCACTTGTTTTGGAATGAATATTATTCATATATTTATTTTGATAAAGGCCGTAAAATGACAAAATTCAGCATTGTAGCAGAGATAGCTCGTAACTACGAAGAAAATTAGAGGGAGTGTAGAAATGAGATTAGACAAATTCTTAAAAAATTCAAGGATAATAAAAAGACGCACAGTTGCAAAAGAGGCATGCGAACAGTAGAAGTTAATGGAAAGGTCGCGAAGCCAGGAGTAGAACTCAAAGAAGGTGATATGATTAAAATTACCTTTGGAACAAGTGAACTTGAAGTAAGAGTTGAGATGCTCCTAGATTCAGTAAAAAAGATAGATGCAGAGTCGATGTATACTGTTATATAAGTATAGGGAATTATCAGCAAATATTAATTGATTTGCTATTGATTATAAAAAATCTACGCACTAGGAAAAACCTGTAATCAATCAATTAATAATTTGCAAATGATTAATCCATAACTAATCTGTAACCAATTAATTAATAATTTGCAAACGATTAATCCATAACTAATCTGCAACCAATCAATTGATAAATGACATGCGAACAACCCTCTGCTTAACTGCAAGCAGTAAAGGCATAATACTCATTTAATAATACATGTTGATCAAATAAATTAATAATTGATATAACCTTAACCAAATGATAAGAAAATAATCAACAAGGAACACGAAATAATCAAAAATAAACTCTGGAAAAATTAAAAAATTAGTGTAAAAACTAGCAGGATTTGTCTCAGATGGCAGACCTTGTGGTTGTGACGGCTAGAAGCTCTATATATCGATTTTAAGGTCGAAAAAAGTCGATTTACTTTTAGCACTGACAAGGTTAATATTAAGCCACCAGTCACCCCTGACTGCAAAAGTGTGTTATTTCGTAACAAAAGAAGGAGCAAATTATGTACAAGGAAAACACAGACACTATATCAATTATCACTGGATCGACATGTGCACAAGTTGCAATTGATGACATCGAATTTATCGATAGAGAAGGAAAGTCTCTTCTTATCTATACATCGACATACATCTATAAGACTTTTGCCAAAATCAATGATATTGCATATTCGCTAGTAGGAAGGTCTTTCTTTAGACCACTAGTAGGTTTAATCATCAACTTTGACAAAGTCAAAAGGATTGATAAGTATGAAATCGAGTTCGAATCAGGAAGGAAAATAGGTATAGGTAGAAACAATCACTCTAAGATCAGAAGAGCTTATAAAAAGTATCTATTTAGGTATCCGCCATATGTCACAGTAGATTGGGAAAGCAAACCACATGCGACAATAAATTCGCTTTGGGAAGATGAACCCAAATAAAAGTATATGGCTGCTAGTTGAGTAATTTAATTATAGAGCTGCACTAAATATGTGTGAGTAAGAAGGAAAGAAATATAAAGACGTAAATAAAATTCATATTAGTTAGTATCAATATATATGTTATAAAATAGCAACTTATAAATACCTGCAGGGATGTGGCTGATGATAAGTTCTACGGCAGTGAGTTGTAAACAGATAGAAGAATAATTACAAATAAGCACTAATGCCGGCAGCCGTTAATAAAAATTATAAATGTAGACACTAACTAGTAAGCAACTAAAAATGAATATCATAATACCTAAACGTTGCCAATCAGGGGTTGACAGGCAATAGTGCAGACTCTATAATTAAAACACTTGTTGCTAATTAGGTGACGAGTAAGCGAGCCAGGACAAGGCGAGCGCTAAAACTTTCAAAAAAGATAAAAAAGTGCTTGACGAGTCAAAAATGGTGCGCTATAATGATTAAGCTGTCGCGAGAGAGCTGTTAACTTTAAAACGCTCAAACGCAGTCAGCAGAACCATGACAACTTCATAGTGTAGAAACTGGTCAAGAGATCGACACAGTGCAAACTGGAGATTAGATCTCAAGATCGTATAAGAGACAAACGATGTACAAATATGTCGTATGTCCCTGTACAATTCAAACACAAACAACAATGATTCGGAAATAACGAGTCGAGACGCGATAAGCGTCATCCATTAACAGGATTTGGACGAATCGAAAGATTCTTCAGATAACATTTATTAAGAGTTTGATCCTGGCTCAGGATGAACGCTGGCGGCGTGCCTAATACATGCAAG
>NZ_CALHTQ010000025.1 GCF_938039775.1 uncultured Mogibacterium sp.
ATATATAGCGGCTCGAAGATTGTTATATACGGTGACTACGATTGTGATGGCGTAACTTCAACAGCACTGCTGATGAAGGTTATTGGTGCGCTCACAGATAATGTCACATACTATATTCCTTCTAGGATAGACGAAGGGTATGGACTAAACAAAGCGGCGATAGACTATATATATCAGCAAGAGGGTGAGGTTATAGTCACTGTTGACTGTGGCTCTGTATCGGCTGAGGAGGTTGCTTATGCAAATAGTCTCGGAATAGAGACTATCGTAACTGACCATCATACGATTAAAGATGTAGTTGCCCCTGGAATAGTTATTAATCCAAAAGCTCCTAATGATACATATCCTTTCAAAGGGCTCGCTGGAGTAGGTGTAGCGTATAAGCTCGCGCTAGCACTAGGCCGCAACTGCGAGATTCCTCGTAGTCTCATCACGGAAGTACTTGAGCTAGTAGCGGTAGCGACTATCGGGGATGTCATGCCACTCGTGGATGAGAACCGTTCTCTTGTAAAGTACGGTCTCAGACTCATGAGGCTCGGATTTAAGAATAAGGGGCTTAGGAGACTGGCGGAACTGTCGGGGGTAGATTACAACAATATTACTTCGACAAATGTTGCATTTTCATTAGTTCCGAGGATTAATGCTGCTGGTAGACTAGGTGATGCTTCACTCGGAGTAAAAGTTTTGCTATCCGAAGACGATGATGAGATTGAGAGCTTGTGCACTAAGCTTATGGAGACAAATACGAAGCGACGAGAACTGCAACAGGAAGCTTTTGAAAACTGTATAAGCCTTGCGGATCATGAGATAGAGAAGGGCGACTTTATCATGATTGAGGCTGAGAATGCTCACGAGGGGATACTCGGAATTGTGGCTGGAAATCTCAAGGAACGTTACAATAGACCCGTTGTAATAGTCTCTCCTAACGATGGGCAGCTAAAGGGGACTGGTCGCTCTATAGAAGGGATAGACCTATATGCGTTGCTAAATCGTCATTCGGAGTACTTTGTGAAATTTGGAGGTCATAAGGCAGCTTGTGGTTTCACAATGGAAGTTGAAAATCTAGAAAGCCTAAGGGCGGCGCTGAATGAAGACGTTGCGGGACTCCTTGCGGATGATGAAAGACTATTTGACAGAAGAATTGATGCGGACTTAGAAATCGCTGTTCCAGAAGTGAGTATAGAACTTGCTAAGGCGCTGGAGTTATTTGCACCGTTTGGGGCTGGAAACCCTGAACCGATCTTCAAGTTTGAGAAGGCACAAGTTGTAGACTGGAAGTTCCTGTCTGACAATAAGCATGCGAGATTCTCTGTGATGCAGCGTGGAAGTGCAGTGCAGTGCATACTGTTCAATAAAGCTATGGATGTGTATGAGCGTGTAACGAGCAATAAACCGCTGACTGTGTACGGAGTGATGGATATAAATAGGTGGAAGGACAGAGAGAATGTTCAAATCAGAGTCCTCGATATGGAAGAGGCATAGAACATCGATAATAGCATTTGCCGCAGGCTTCGGAGCCGCAGTGATTTGCGCTGTCATTTTTATGCATGTAGTTCTTGGCGGTAGGCTTATATCTCAGTACAAGCTTGATCAGTATGAGGCTCTAAACGATGAGTTTGGTAAGTACTACGAGATGCAGAAAATTATAAACAACAAGTCGTATTATAAGCAGGATACTGACAGTCTAGATAAGGCGGTTGCTAGTGGGATACTCAAAACCGTAGATGATAAATATGCCGAATACATGGCAGAGAAGGAGTACGAGGCTTTTGAACGCAGATATCTAACATCGTATTCTGGAGTTGGAGTAGCTCTTAAGTCAGATGAAAATGATAAAATTGTGGTGAATAGGGTTCTATCTGGTAGTGATGCTGAGAGAGCAGGTATCACGGCAGGAGATGTTCTACTCAAGGTTGATGGCAAAAACGTTAAGAGTCTAGACGATGCAGCAGATTTTATGGAAGATACAAAAGACAGCGATGTCGAATTCACCATTTTGCGCGGGGGCGTTGTCAAGAAGTACAAGCTGTCTCGCTCAAAGGTCGAGGATGATGGTGTTACGTATGAGGTAAAGGATTCATCTAAGCACATTGGATATATCCGTATCAGCACATTTAGAAAAGGAACCACAAAGTCCTTTAGAGACGCAGTGGAAAATCTCAAAGTAGAGGACTGCAATAAGATTATTATCGATGTACGCGGCAATACTGGCGGTGTGGTCGAAGAAGCTTTTGGCTCTGCGGATAAGGTTTTGAAGAAAGCGAAGCTCGGCAAAATAGTTTCCAAGAACAAGACTAGAGTATTTAGCTCTGATAAGAAGTCGGCTGATGTCAAGATGGTAGTTCTCGTAGACCAGGACACAGCGAGTGCTGCAGAAATATTTGCCGCGGCGTTAAAAGCAAATGGTGTTAAGGTCGTCGGGACCAAGACGTACGGAAAAGGTGTAATACAGACCGTATTTAAGATGAAGGACGGCTCTGTGGTGAAGCTTACGACTGCCGAATACATCGATCCTAATGGTAAGAAGATAAATGAAAAGGGTATTATGCCAAATGTGGAAGTCGCCTCAGGTGATGCAGCAATCAAGGAGGCAGTGAAGTTACTAGAGGATAAGTAGGAGGTCCGCTATGTATTTATTCTATACAAATGAATACAAGAGGAACTCAGCTCATAGTAGAGAGCTGCTGGCGATGAGCATTAGGAAACTTACAATGCTAGATACCGATTTGCTCGTTACTCCTAAAATAGCTGCTCTTGATGACAATGAACTACGCAGATATATTTCAGATAACATCGAAATGAATAAGAATGGAAAGCCGAGCATTAAGGGTATTCCAGATTACTCGATTTCTCATGGTGAGAATACCTGGGCAATCATTTTTTCAGATACACCATGCGGTCTTGATATACAGTATAATAGAGAGGCGAAGCTTGAGAAAATCGCCTCGAAGTTCTATCAGGAAGATGAGGCTGAGAGTGCTGACCGTCTAGGGCAGGATGAGTTTTTTCGTATTTGGTCAAGACGAGAGGCTCTTATAAAGGCTGCTGGAAGTACGGTGTTCAGTGAAGCACCGAGCACGATGGGAGGAATTGCCTCCTACCAAGGTTTCGAGTGGTGCATCTATGATGTTTCGATAGATTTCGAAGAAAATAACCATGAAAGTAAACTGAGTGTAACAAGCATGCAGGAGAGAAAGCTTAAGAGGCCACACGTAGCAGTTGCAGTAAGATGCGATTCTGAATTTAAAGAGGCAGGTAATATCAAGGCACTTAAACTTGAGCTGTAAGCACAGATAAAAGACGCTAATAAAAGCACAGGACATACAGAAGATAGGAGCATAAGGATATGGGTAAGAAGCGTGGTGTCGGTGACGAAGCTATGAGATACCTGTCACACCGCATGCGAACCGAACAGGAGATGCGTCAGCACCTCAAGGAGAAAGAGTACGAAGACTCAGAGATTGAAGGTGCGATTAGTGATCTTAGAGAACATCACTATATAGATGATTACGAATATGCGCTTGCCTTCTATAGGAACTCATTTGAGAAACTCAGGGGAGGTATGAGGGCAAAGCGTGAGCTCGAGCAGCGTGGCATAGATGCTTTAACTGCAGATAATGCTTTAGAAGACTATAAATACGAAGCGGGAATAGATGAGCTTGCAAACGCTAGGTGGATTGCAATGCAGAGTATATACGGTTCCGACATAGCGAATGGATATAGAGAATCGGGTGAAAGCGTGTTACTTGGTGATTCAGCAGGCGAAGAAGCGGAGCATCTGGATGAACGCAAGATTGCATCGATGGCTAGAAAGCTTGAAAATAGAGGGTATACTAGCGGTATTATCTATAAGGTAATACTAGAGATGCGTAGCTGGAAAGTTAAGGCGTAAAAGTTAGATTATAGAAAAACAAGGTCAATCATAGATGAATATTTTTATGATAATGTTATTAATTATGTGTCTAGGGTCAATGCTGATGAGCATCCTCGTTCTGATGCGCAGTAAGGGTAATGACGAACGAATTGATACGTATTTTAAAGCCTATGGTGATGCCATTGCCAAGAGTCAGATGACGATGTCTGAACATCAGGATTTGAGGCTCAAGGAGCTCAATGATAGTATGGCGAGGCTTCGTGCGGAGAACAACACGCAGATTGAGAATATACGCCGTACGGTAGACGAGAAACTGCAAAGTACACTTGATACAAGGCTTACTAAGTCTTTTGGCCTAGTAAATGAAAGACTAGAGCAAGTGTACCGAGGACTTGGGGAAATGCAGTCCGTAGCTCAAGGAGTCGGTGATCTTAGAAAGATTTTATCTAACGTAAAGACTCGCGGTATTCTCGGCGAGGTTCAGCTTGGCTCGATTTTGGAGCAGATGCTGCCTCCTAGTCATTATGTGAAAAATGCGAGGCTCAAAGAGAACAGCAGAGAGAATGTAGAGTTTGCAATTAGGTTTCCTGGAACTGATGATCATGATGTCTTCCTTCCTATCGATGCTAAATTCCCTGGAGATGCATATAATGCACTGCTAGAGGCGTATGACCTTGGAGAGAAGGAGACCATAGCCGAAGCAAAGAAGAAGCTAGTTAATAGAATCGAGAGTGAAGCGAAGGATATTAACGGCAAGTACATCAATCCTCCGTTTACGACAGATTTTGCAATATTGTTCTTGCCGTTTGAGGGTCTTTATTCTGAAGCGATTAATGCAGGTCTCATCGAACCGTTACAGAGAAAGTATAAGGTCACCATTGCGGGACCGACTACGATGGCGGCACTTCTAAATAGTCTTCAGATGGGATTCAATACGTTGGCTATAGAAAAGAAAAGCAGCGAAGTGTGGGAACTTCTCCATGCTGTACAGAAAGAATTTGAAAGATTTGAAGCAGTCTTAATCAAATCGCAAGTTCATTTAAAGCAAGCAAGTGATGACCTCGATGAACTATCAGGTGTTCGTATGCGCCAGATGAAGAGGGTGCTTCAGAGAGTAAATAATATTGACGACGAAGAGGAATAAGCATGAAAATATACGCAATTGCGGATCTTCACCTTTCCTTTGATGAGAGAATAGATAAGCCGATGGACGTCTTTGGTGCTGGCTGGGGTGACCATGCAGAACGAGTTAAAGCTGCATGGTCCGAGCTTGTTACTGACGATGACATTGTAATAATTGCAGGAGATATATCGTGGGGGCTAAAGCTAGACGAAGCGATGGCTGATCTTGACTGGATTCATGAGCTGCCTGGTCAGAAGGTGCTTCTGCGGGGCAATCACGACTTATGGTGGTGTAAGATACAGTATCTAAGGACACTTTACGACGACATGTATTTTCTGCAAAATGACTGTTACTATATAGAACCACTAGACCTTGCAATATGCGGATCGCGCGGCTGGCCGACACCAGATGCTGTTTCGTACACCGAACATGATGAAAAGATGTACCTGCGTGAGCAGGGTAGAATGAGAAATAGTCTCAGTGAGGCGAAGAAAAAGGGCGTATCTGAGATAATCATGGCTATGCACTATCCACCAGCGAAGATGGAAGAGACAGAATTTACTAAAATCATGAAGAATTACGGTGTTACTAAGTGCATATACGGACACCTTCACGGAATGGCCGCTTGGGCTAATGGCATAAAAGGTGAGCATGACGGTATAGATTACAAGCTCGTTTCACTCGACTATCTAGGTGCGAGACCAAAGCTTATATATGACAGTGAGAAATAAAAGGATAAATTAAAACGAGGGATATTTATCAATGAAATATGCATTTATAATAAATCCGATTGCGGGAAACGGAAAGAAAGCAGATAAGCTGTGCAAGGATATTAGTGCGGCTGCATTAGATTCGGAATTTGATATTGAGCTACACTACACAACAGGTCCAGGATCAGCTACACACATTGCAGATAAGATTGCGAGTGAAGCTGAGCGTGATGGCGAAGAGATTCGCATCTACGCATGCGGAGGAGATGGCACTGTAAATGAAGTTGCAAATGGTATTTATGGCCATGCAAATGCTGCACTTGGAGTTATTCCAATCGGCAGTGGTAACGACCTTATCCGCAACTTTGGTGGCTCGAGAAATACCGATTACAAGGATCTAATGTCACAGCTGTTGGCTGAGGAAGAGGTCATCGATGTGATGGCATATTCTTATGAGAGAGACGGATAATCCTATGATAGGATTGGTCTAAATGCGTTCAATATCGGTTTTGACGGAAATGTTGCGATACTAGCTACATATTTTAACAAGAAGACTTTTATCGGTGGCTCTCTGTCGTACGGGCTGTCGATTTTTCTGAATCTCATTGAGAAGTCGGGACAGAATCTGCAGGTTACCGTCGATGGAGAACAGATTTTCAAAGGGCCACTTATGATGTGCACGATTGGAAATG
>NZ_CALHTQ010000026.1 GCF_938039775.1 uncultured Mogibacterium sp.
TTTCATTTACACTTTTTTGAATATCATAAGAGAAGGTTGAATATAATAACAAAACATCAATATCTTCTGAATATTTATCTGGTTTCAATATGGAACCAAAAATATAAGACTTGTCAAAAAAGCAAAACAAATCTATATTTTCTTTAATTAAATTAATTGCTTCTATTTTATTTAATTTCATTGATATATCCATAAAACTCATCCATTGTAAGTAATTTAACTTCAAAATTATCAGCTAAGTTTAATGCTTCTCTTGATATACAGCATGACCCATTCCAATTATGTAAATTTACAATTACATAATTAGGTTTTGGCGACATGCTAGATAAAAATGTCCTACTTAAGCAATATTCATAAACAAAAACTATGTTAATGTCATTCACTTTAATTTCTCTTAATGAATCTTGGTTAACATATGTAAAATTTATATTTCGAGATCTTAAATATTTCAAAGCAAAATTTAAACTTTCTAATCTAACACCCGTTTTTCTAAAACAACTGTTATCATAATATAGCTGCCTTACTCTAGGAGTATCATCCATAAATATTTTTTCTCTATTTTTCAGTAATATATATGGTCTATCTATCCCTAGCATAACTTCGTCTATCAAATTTTCTTTTCTCAATACTTTTATCAGTTCTTCCATCGACTCTGTGGATGGAAGAATATAATCGGTTACTGGCATGATTCCAAAAATAGAGTTAATTTCCTGTGGAAAAAGCACCTCTCTCAACTTTTCTCCATCATCTCTGGTAATTTTAAATTCATCAACATGAGTTATAAACTTTTGAATCAATTCTAAATTTGAATATTCCTTATACGAATGCTGCTGAAATAAAGTGCGATTATTATCAAATAATAATTTTAGCTTTTCATTATTTGATAATATTTGAGGCTCAAATTTATCCCATAAAGACTTATTACCACTCAGGTAGTAACTTTTATATATGCTATAGTTCTCACTCAAAAAAGGAACAGCTTTTTCTTTAAGTTGATCAAAAGAGCTCAGTTCTACAGAAAAAAATTTTTCTAATTCATTTCTTCTAATCTCTTTCCATTGCTTAACAATGTTTTCATCTATAAAACCAGTTTTATCAAATTTCTTATGACAATTCGGGCATAAAACTATCAAGTTTTCATATGAATTATCTTCTGTTTCATAATATGCACCGATATGTGCTTTTTCCATGATATCACTATTCTTTATAAATAATTCTGCTCGACATTCTGGATTCATACATCTTCCCATAGATTCTGCCCATAATCTACGTTTTACATTTTCAGCAATTGCTTTTCTATTCATTTTCTAACCTCAGTTTATTTATATGGAAATTTATTGCCAAAATTTATTTAATCATATGAAAATACTTCAACGCATCCAAAATAGCTTTTTCTTTTTCAATTTGGCACTGTAGAACTTTCTGATTCTCGTTCTTTGAAATATTATAAAGTTACGAAACTTCTAAACCATAACTACTCTTAACATGTGTAATATACAAAATATATAATTTAACTCAAATTTTAAAAAACACAGTTTTGAATTTGTTTCTAGGTGCTTTATTCTCGGTACTTGTTTATTCAATATCATCCTTCGGAAGTTCCCCACTAATATATTTCTTAGATTCTAGTTTGGAAAGCAATACGATTGTCTCCACATGCATCGTCGCCACAAACATATCCACTGGTGTTGCCTCCACGAACTCATATCCGAGTTCGCCCAGTATCTTGATATCGCGAGCCAGTGTTCCTGGGTCGCAGGACACGTACACTATCTTATCCACGTCACAGCTTGCGACTGCTCGGAGAAGTGCCTCATCGCAGCCTGCGCGCGGAGGATCTAGGATAGTGATCTTTGGGGCATTTTCATCTATGTAATCGACGAAAAGCTTATCTTCCTTGTCGAGGAGTCTTGGCATCACCTGTTCGGCGCGGCCTGTGTAGTAGCGCGCATTTACAATTCCGTTGATTACGGCGTTGCGGTTTGCGTCGATAACGGCGTTTTTTACGGACTCGATTCCGATGATCATGCCAGCATCGGCCGCCATGCTGAGGCCGATGGTTCCGATGCCGCAGTAGAGGTCGAAGACGGTTTCGCCGCCCTTGAGACAGGCGTATTCCCTGACCTTGGCGTAGAGCTTGCTCATCTGCTTCGTGTTGACCTGGTAGAATGCCGGTGCGGAAATCTCGAATTTCATGCCGTCATCCGTGATGTCGGTGATTGTGTTTGAGCCAGCCACCACCTCGTAAGCGGATGCGGGTTCGCGGAGGTCTTTTGCCTTGTTCACCTCGACAACCACGCTCTGTAGGAAGTACGGCTCCTCATCGGTCGAAACTGCGTCGATTGCGTCGCTGATGGTGTAGATGACCTTCTCGGCGTTTGGCAGTTGCTTGGATGTGCCTGTAAATATGAGCATCATCTCGCCCGTGCCCTCACAGACCTTGATGGTGAATCCCCTTAGAAATCCTTTCCCATGTCTCGCGTCGTATACGGTGAGTAGCTTGTCTTTCAGGATTTCGCGGACTGCATTGGCTGCAGCCATTGTCGCGCGTTTCTGGAGTAGGCAGTCGGTGCAGTCGACTATTTTGTTGCTACCGCGCTTGTTGAAGCCGACGAGCGGGCCAGCGCTCGTCATCGCCACAGCGAATTCAGCCTTGTTGCGGTATCTGAGCATCGATTCGAAAGCCTCGCTGCCAGCACCGACAGCACTCTCAATCTGCTCAGGTTGCCCAAGTTCCTCAGTCTGCCCAGTCCCCTTACTCTGACCTATCTGCCCTCCGTCGGCCCCGATTCTATCTGCGGCGCCCAGAACTTCCCTGACAGTTGGATCCTCAAGGGCGCCTATACGCTCGAGCTTAGTGATTATGTTTTTGCGCTTGATGCGGAGCTGCTCCTCATAGCTAAGCTCGAGCATCGAGCAGCCGCCGCAGTCCTGATAGTATGGGCACGGCGGCTGCACTCTGGCTGCGGAAGCCTCAAGAAGCGTGATTGTCTCAGCAAATGCATAGCGCTTCTTGAGCCTCGTGATGCGGGCGCTAACCTTATCACCTGGAACGGCGCCCGCCACAAAAATAGCAAGGCCAGACAACCTGCCCAGTCCCTTGCCATCATCAGTCATATCTGTAATTTCGAGCTCTACGATCTGCCCTTCATTAACTACAAGAGCAGCAGTCTTATCCATGTTATCGCTCATTTTCACCTCTGAATATTTTTATAAATTTATCTTTGCTTAGTATTGATTTATAAGGATGAGGATGCTAGAATCCAAGCCGATTTTATATGAGTTTAGGCTTGCTTATTAATCTCCTAGCCGCTAAAATCAATTACTTTGTGCTCGATTTTTGAGTTCCAATCCACTAAAATTCATCTCCTAATTTCTTCATAATCAGGGTTGCCTTCAGCTATCGCAGTCGCTAAAATCTTCATCCATAATTCTTAATAATCAGGCTTGATTTCAGATCTCGCAACTGCTAGAATTCCATCCTCTTTTTTGTTTTTTGATTGCTTCTCATTCTTGCCTCTGTTAGAATCTCACACAGATTATTAGTTGGAAAATCCCAAGCATTATTCATTAAGGGGCTTAATTCCAGGTCTCACGCCTGCTAAAATCCCTACTCCAAATTATTAATATTTGAGCTTGATTTTATACTCCGCGTCTGCTAAAATTCCATCCGCATTTTTCACTTTATACTTGATTTCTAATTCCGCAGCCGCTAAAATCTCCACCCATAATTCTTAACAATCAGGCTTGATTTCAGAACTCGCCCCTGCTAAAATCTCAACTTCATTATCCGCAGGCCTTGATTTCTCAAATCCCAACTGCTAAAATCCTGTCCCCTTTTTTCTTTTGCTTGCTTCTCAGTCTCGCCCCTGCTAAAATCTCCACCAAATTTTTAGCCATGAAACTCCCTAAGCTTGACACCAAATAGCCTAAAATCCACACTCTCATCTAGCACAACCGAATTCCTAATCCCCAATCACTAAAAATCTCCCAAATTTCTAGCCACCACTTCACAGCAATTCATGATCCATCAGTCTTCAACTGGCACTTTTAGATCCAGATTGGCACTTTCAATATTATGATTTACCTCTCAAGCCCCTCCGCTATCTCCTTTAGCTTTGCGAAGCGTTTGCTAACGCCCGGTTTCTTTATTGGCGGGTTCAGGGCCTCGCCTATCTCCGATAGGCTGGCACCTGGGAGCTCAAGCCTGAGCTCCGCAGTGTCGCGAAGTACAGGTTCGAGGTTTTCTAGACCGAGCCTCTCCTTGATGATTTCTATATGGTGTATCTGCTGTTCGGCGGCGGTCAGGGTTCGGTCTACATTTGCGTTGTCACAGTTCGAGATCCTGTTTACTTCGCGCCTGAGCCCTCTGCCTATTCTGATATTCTCGAATTCAAGCATCGCCTCATTAGCACCCATGATACCTAGCATATCGCTTATGTATTCAGCGCGCTTCAGGTAGACGATGTGCTCTTCACCGCGCTCAATTAGGCCAGCTGACAGGTCGACGAAGCTGCCGATCAGCTTCTTGAGATCTTGAGCGACATGCACACTATTAAGAACGAATTCCAGATGGTAGCTCTTCCTTGGGTCAGACATAGTGCCGACTCCGAGAAACAGCCCCCTGAGGTATGCCTTCTTACAGCATTTGCTCCTGACAATCGGCTGATAAATTCCGTCGCTTAGGAACTCGTCTCCTTCTCTTATGAGAAGCATTCCAGTCTCACGGAGAATCTGCGGGCTCTTCTCTTCGGGCCTTATTACGAGCGAATATCTGTATCTATAGTTTCCGCGCGATTTCCCCGGCATCTGTGAGTTGCCAACTTCAATTCCTGCATTGCTGCCGAAGTATTCCTTGATCAAGGTCTTATAGTGCCTTGCAATCGCTGGATTCTCTGTCGATGCTACTATTGTAAATTTTCCGCCGCCAGCAAGTCTGAGGCTGCCTGCAACTCTCAGAAATCCCGTGATTTCCGCAAGCATGCAGCATTTCTTGCTCGGCATGACGCGCGCTAGTTCGCCCTTAGTCTGTGATGAGAAAGACATATGTCTTTATGACTCCCTTCAAGTTATATTTTGTATCGCTTGATTAACGCATAAGGACTAGCGCTTATTTTAGCTATCTACCGCTTATTTATAGACTTTTTATAGATATCTTTTGCTTATTTGTAGCTATCTAATGCTATATGATGCTTGTTTGCTATCTTTCGCTTATCTATAAGTCTATCTATTTCTTGCTAATTCCCTTTGCGATGAAATCAAGGTCTCTATGTGTCACCGTCACTCTATATCCATCCTCGTGGAAGAGCTCCGCCATCCTGTTGGCGATTGCCACTGATCTGTGGTGACCGCCGGTGCATCCAAATGCTATATTGAGATGATACTTCCCCTCGTGGATGTAGCCAGGTATGAGCTCCTTGATAAGCGCGTGGTACTTGTCCACGAACTCATTTGCTAGGTCCGACTTGAACACGTAGTTTACGATTTTCTTATTGTTACCGGTGAGCTTCTTGAGACTCTTCACATAATATGGATTTGGAATAAACCTGACATCTACCATGATGTCTGACTCGCTTGGAATCCCGTGCTTAAAGCCAAATGAAGTCACGTTGATATTGAACTGATTTCCTTCCTTACCGAGGAATATTCTCCTCATCGCTAGATTGAAATCAGCAACCTTCATAGTGCTGGTATCGATGATGAAATCTGCTTTCTTGCGCACACTCTCAAGCCTTGCACGCTCCTCTTCGATTACCGACTGTGTAACCTTTCCACTTGCGAGCGGGTGATGCCTTCTCGTCTCATTGAATCTTCTCACGAGAGTTGGAGTCGAAGCATCTACGAAGAATACGTCGCTCTCAATCTCCTCACTACTCTTGAGCTGGTCGATTACCTCGACTAAGTCAGAGAAAAACTCACCACCACGGACATCGGCAACGAACGCAATCTTGTCCATGCCATTTGTCATCGAAAGTTCTACGAAATTCATTACCAGCTTAGGTGGCATGTTGTCGATACAGTAGTACCCCTGATCCTCAAGCCAATCTGCGGCCTTAGTCTTGCCTGCACCCGACATACCTGTGACTATGACAATCTTCATCTCTTACCTCTTCTCAATATTGATGATTCTCTCTAGGTCAAGCCCCGCTTCCAGCGCTCTCTCTACGCCAGCAATATAATTACCAACTTTATCCGGCACATGTGCATCGCTGCTTATGGCAAATTTCACATCGTAATTCGCCGCTATTTCGATTTCTTCCTTAGTTAGGTGTGTATGGCGTGTGCTGATTTCCATAAGTGTGTTCGTCTCTTCGCACGCCTTGCAGAGTTCCTTCATATCGAACGGACCCTTGTCACCAGGGTGAGTTAGGAGAAATATATCATTCTCATACAGCGCCCTGAGAGTCATCTCTGTGTTCTTGTTTCTGAGCTGCTCTCTGCTTCCAGACGGCAGTCCTGCGTGCCAGCATATGTAATTAGCTGTCATATAGCCGTGTGGCAGCCCGTAGTGGTATCCCGCATTGACGATATCAAACTTGTGAAAATCCTCTTTCGTGATATCTAGTCCATTAGGAGTATTGATGATATTAGCTTCTACTCCGAGCAGGACTTTGACATTTGGGAACTCCCTCATAGCCTCTTCGATATCCGCTCTCATAGCTGCCAGCTTACCCATCTTGAGCCCGTAGAACTTGTGTCCCGGCCCGTGATCCGTAATCGCCAGCTCGCTCAGTCCCTTGGCTGAAGCTGCAGCAACATTCTCAAGGACTGTCCCCTTGCCATGCGCATACATCTTACCGTGCGAATACCTCGTGTGAGTGTGGTAGTCCGCCGTCAATTTATATAGCTTTTTAATGTTGTTTTTCATCAGCTTATCGCTTCCTTTTCCCTTGTACCCTCTTAATTCTATTCCGCATCGATAATTCTCACCTCAGGCTCGAGCTTAATCCCCGAATTCTGCTCGACTTCCTGGGCTACTATATCGATTAGTTCTCTCACGTCCTTAGAGGTAGCGCCCCCTATATTGATAACGAAGCCAGAATGCTTCTCAGATACCTGTGCACCGCCAACAGTCCTGCCCTTGAGACCAGCCTCTTCAATGAGAGCTGCCGCATAGCCGCCGACAGGACGCTTAAAAGTGCTGCCTGCACTTGGGAAGTTCACCGGCTGCTTCGTTCTGCGCTTCTCAGCGAGATCATTCATCCTCGCTGCGATAGCTTCTTTATCATCCCTCTGTAATCTGACCCTTGCATAAATTGCAATATCATCATTATGCTGCAGTACACTGTCCCTATATGAGAACTCCATCTCTTCTCCAGACAGTTCATATACCGAGCTTCCGTCAGATTTCATTAGAGTTACGCTTACGACTACGTCCTTCATCTCTCCGCCGTATGCGCCAGCATTCATGAAAAGTGCTCCGCCAAATGTTCCCGGGATTCCCGATGCGAACTCGAGTCCCGCTAGGCTGTTATCTCTCGCAAAGTTAGCTGTGCTAGATAGCATGCGAGCTGCCCCGACTCTTATTTCATTATCTTCAGCTTCGAGTAACTCTATATTTTCAAAGCTTCCCCCGAGCTTTACTATTACTCCACGGTATCCTTCATCTGCAAAGAGCAGATCGGATCCATTTCCAACCAGCATATATCTCACATCTTCATCGTGAAGAAGTCTTAGGATTTTACTAAGTTCATCTTCATTACAGGCGGTGACAACTACATCCGCAGCTCCACCGATACGAAACGACGTGTGTTTGCTCATAGGCTCAGATACTCTGACCTGAGCTGCAGGAACGATTTCGTTAATTTTATTTATTAGCTTTGTGTTTGGCATGATCATCTCCAAATAGTTCTCCTTCTTCTATACCGAACTTGGCATAATCCGTGTAAGACCTGATATCGACCTCCTTGCTTCGCTTTCTTAGCTTGTTGTTAGTTAGCTTGCCTGCATATCTGTAGAACACTGCAAAAACCGGAACTCCCAGCGCCATGCCAAGGAATCCGAATAATCCTCCTCCGATAAGTACAGCGATAAGAACCCAGAAGCTGCTTATTCCAATAGCGCTGCCGACAATCTTAGGCCCGATTACATTACCATCAATCTGCTGAATCACCAGAATCATGATTATGAAGTAGCCTGCCTTCACAGGGTCTTCTAGCATGAGTAGACATATCGATGGAATTGCACCTAGGAATGGTCCGAAGAACGGAATTACGTTAGTTACACCGACAATTACCGCAATTAGTAGGGCAAGTGGCATATTGAAAACAAGCATGCATATGTAAGTCAAAATTCCTATTATTATCGCATCGAGGATTCTACCTACAATAAATCCGATAAATGTCTCGTTTATGATCTTTGAAAACTCATAAAGGTTTCTCGACTTCTGCTCGGAACATGTAGCTGCAACGATTTTACGAGTATTTGCGAATATTGTCTCTTTATAATTTAGCAAATAGATTGAGATGAGTATTCCGACGAAGAGATTTGCACTGCCGCGCACGACACTAATAATCTGCGCTGAAACCATGCTGGCAACATTCTGGAAGTTGTCTTTTAGGATGTTGTCTCTTATCCAGTCGATAATCTCGCTGGTACCTGCGTTCGCAGCCTCGTTAATCCACTTAACGATCTGCGGGAAATTCTGCAGGTGGTGCTCCGACCATGACGAGAAGTATGCAAGTCTCTGTGGCATAGTATTCATGAGGTTCACAATACTAATGACAATCTGTGGAACTACGAAATAACCGATAAGTGCAAAGAAGGCTACTATTATCATAATAGAAATTGCACTTGCACCAATCTTTGCGATGGCTAAGTTTCTCTTCATGCGCGTAGTAGCATCTTCCTGAGGCATATTTCGCCCGCCAGCAAACTTCATGCAAACTGGCCCTTTGCAGTCCTCCGGAGAACGATTGCTGCTATCCCTAAGCTTCGTATAAATAGCCTTAACCAGTTTATTGTATATAGGGCATAGTAGGAACGCTATGAACACACCGATATACACCGGCATAAGTGTCTTATTAATAGTCGCTAGACCGTCGGTAAACTTCGTCTTATTAAGCACATTTGACAGCATAATAAGCACGGAGCCACTGATGATAAAAGCGAGCGACGCTTTGATATATGGACTCTTTACAAATTTTCTTAGCAAAATATTACCTCTCTATCTGCACATACTCATACATAATTATATTACTATAAATCGCACCCCTTTTGTGACTATCTGTGTGAAAATACACGGAAATTCACCTCGCATTTCACATTGCCGATATTCTATATTTCTATTTGAAGAACCAGTCATACACTGTTATGATAATAATGTATATTATATTTTGAATTATTAGTCTGGAGGTGTCACAAGATGAGACTAGACGCAGCAGGTAAGGCATGCCCTATTCCTGTAATTATGGCAAAGAAAGAATTAGACAATGGTACTCAGGGTCTTGAAATTATCGTTGATGGACAGACACAGATCGATAACCTAGAGAGACTAGGAAACGCATACGGTAGACCTATCAGCTCAGTTCCAGAAGGCGACAAGTTCCTCGTAAGTTTCGCTGATGGGGACGGAAAAGTTCCAGAGAGCGCAAGCAGCTTCGCAGATGAGAGCTATGCAGTATTTTTCAACAAGGCTTCCGTTGGTTCTGGAGATGCAGAGCTCGGTCTTAACCTTGCAAAGATGGCTATCTTCACTCTTTCCGAGGGGGACAATGTACCTTCTTACATCCTATTCATGAACGATGGTGTCAAGCTAACTACTGGTATCGAAGACCAGATTATCGACAATCTAAACACTCTAATCGAGAAGGGAACTAAAGTTCTCGTGTGCGGAACTTGCCTCAACTTCTATGGAGTTAAGGAAGACTGCAAGGTCGGAACTGTAAGCAACATGTTCGATATCCTCGGAGCGATGCAGGAAGTATCCAAGGTTATCACTCTGTAATATTGGAGTAAATATTTTATGACTGAAGAGTATTATCTATACACATTCGAGTCGACTCACGGCGCTATAGCTACTGAAAAACTTCTAAAGCCTCTCGGCTGTACCATCATGCCAGTTCCTCGTCATATCTCGACGAGCTGCGGTATTTCGGTGAGAGTTACTGTCGATAAGTTTGACAGTTCAAAGGAGACTTTTTTAGGAGGCACCGATCTGTCACCAGATGAGTACCACGTGTACCACATCACCAACGATAAGTCGGACAAGGAGCACGGATTCAAATTTGAGCAGGTTGAGCTATAGCCACCTCAAAGGCTTGGGCTATAACAACAAAAAGTTAAGCGAGGTAAGGTTAACCCCTTACCTCGCTTTTGTTGTGTTTTGCTTGATTAACATTCTTATTGCCAAGACACTCCCTATCGCTATAGTGCCTTCGCTTCACC
>NZ_CALHTQ010000027.1 GCF_938039775.1 uncultured Mogibacterium sp.
CACAGGGGTGATTTCTACCTTTGGTATATCCCTAACGGATTATTCCTGAGCAGGTGCGCCTACTGGGCAAACATCTGCGCAAGCTCCACAGTCGATGCAAGTATCAGCATCGATAACGTAAGGTGTTCCTTCTGTAATAGCCTCTGTTGGGCAACCATCCATGCATGCACCACAGCTGATGCAATCTTCGCTAATCTTATAAGCCATAATAATCCTCCTATGGTTAAACAGTTCATTTGTCTTTCTTTATTTGCATTGTATCATGGTATAATAGGTTTGATAAAGTTAACTTTTTAAAAAGTTTCAAGGATTTTTTTAGGTATGAAAGTATATTCATTTACAGGAAAAAGTGGAACGGGGAAGAGCTATCAGGCGATAAGAGTTGCGAAGGAAAAAGGCATTCCAGCTCTCATCGATGATGGTCTTTTGATATATCGAAATAAAATCGTAGCCGGAAATTCTGCAAAAAAGTGTGAATCCAAGGCTAAGGCGATGCGTACTGCACTTTTTAATTATGAAGATCAACGAAGTGATGTTCAGAAGAAGATAAAATCGCTCAAGATTAAGAAGCTACTAGTTCTTGGAACTTCAGACCGTATGGTTGATATCATAACTGACACTCTTGAGCTCCCGAGGGCAATGGAGAGACTATATATAGAGGATTTTACTAGCGCAGGAGAGCGAGAGATTGCTGCTGAGCGTCGTAATAACCATGGAGAACATGTTATACCAGCACCGATGGGGGATTTAAAACGTGATTTCGCAGGTTATTTCATGAACCCGCAGAGATTGCTCAAGAACTGGACTCTTGCAAACGACGAGACTGACAAGTATGAGAAGACTGTAGTTATGCCGCAGTATGCATACAGCGGGAATTACACGATTAATGAGAATGTCATCGGTGATATCATAAGAATTGTAGCGAAGAAGTATCGACGAAATATTAGAGTTACGAATTTTTATAATAATGGTAAGACGGGAAATTTGGTCATTGAGCTGGACCTAAAAGTTCGAAAGACTGTTGATTGTCTACGCTCATGTATTATTCTCCAGCGAGATGTTAAGCGCAGCATAGAGCAGATGACGTCATTTCAAGTAAAATGTGTAAATGTCAACATAAGGGAGCTTGTGCTCGACCGTGAGATTGTTCGTAGTCATAGCAAGAAACAAGCGTGATGTGAGAATCTTTATAAATTAGAGAGTCAAATAGAAAATTATGATTTACATTACTTTTGTAATGGATTAAATGAAAATAGCAGCCTACAGACAAGTAATCGCTTAGGGCTGCTGTTTTATTGCTA
>NZ_CALHTQ010000028.1 GCF_938039775.1 uncultured Mogibacterium sp.
CATCTAGTGCCAAATACACCTCGAAGCCCATGTCGCGAATAGTCGTTGCAATCGCCTTGTGTCCAAGAGTGAACGGATCAAACGAGCCAGGGAAGAATGCGACTTTGTCATACTCCGCAAACTCAAATTGCCCAACTTCATCGACGTATGTAGCGATGAATCTGTATATGTAATTTAACACTGCTGCATTGTTGTAAAACTCTAGCCCGATATCGTCACCAATTAGCGGAATCACAGCAGCGAGTCTCTTGAAGCAGTGAGATGCAGTCCATCCCTTTGACCCTAGAGTCATGACTTCACTGCCAAATATTCTCATTCCAAGTACACGCAGCGCTTCCTGCGATAGCGCAGTATTGTAATGACTGATAGCCTTGATAATCATGCCGAGTAGTCTCTTCTTGTACTTCTCTGCATTCTTGCTAGTTTCAGGTAGCTTGTCGTAGTTCTCTAGTAGCACTGCCATAGTGCTTAGCGATGCAGCTGCTGACTTGCTATTACCCGTATATAACATAGTTTCAAGCGCTTCGATTGTCTCGCTCTGTTCGTTGTCAGGCTGATACATCATGAGCTGTCCTAGATATCCAGGAATGTACTTAAGGAACTGGTAGTCGCTTAGCTCGAGACCATTGAAGAGGTCGATGCAAAGTTCGTTTATCTGATCGCTAGGCATGCTGCTAGCAAGTTCTATCAAGCAGTCGCCAGCATGTTTACGAACTATAATAGCCTCACTGACCTTAATCAGGTTTACAAAATGTGTTGCGATATGCATAGCATTGTATCCTTGCTTTGCTACCTTGAACATATAATCTATGTTAGCGAGCTTAGACATCCAGGAGGTACTAGTCTTGAGGTTATCCAGAAATAGTGACGAAGGTACCGATTCAGTCACATCTCGTTCTTTTGACACCCCAAGAATGCTCAGGCGTCTTGCGTCTACATCTATGCCTGAGTCAGGGAAGAATCGCTCAATCACAGCGAGTGCAAGGAGATCTGTATCCTGACTGTAGCTGTTAAGGATATCCTTTGTAAAGAACATTAGGCTCTCAAGGAACGATTCCGGCATTAGATGCTTATCGATATTGAGTGCAGTGCTGCATAGAACGGTAATTGTCTGCTCATCGAGATCAGCTACGTGGTAATAGTCATCGAGGACATCGAAATACTTGCTGCGGCACGAAGGTCTGCAGTTCTTAACGACTTCATTTACAAAATCTGGTGTCGCCTCGATGATGCGCTTCCTATGAAAATCCGTATGCTTTCTAGATGGCATGATAAGCTTCTCGAGGCAACTAGAAAACTGTGTGATATTAGTGGTGTCAGAATCTCTTGTAGGCACCGACTTAGGTAGCTCTTTCTTGTATTCCTCGCGAAATTTTGCGACTATCTGGCCCATTATCTGAGCAGCCTTTTCTCTGAGGTCGCTCTCTCTGT
>NZ_CALHTQ010000029.1 GCF_938039775.1 uncultured Mogibacterium sp.
ATCTATTTGAAAGTGTTGCACAAGCAATTAAAGCATTATCAGTGATTCTAA
Organism: uncultured Mogibacterium sp.; assembly: GCF_938039775.1. Next base: position 52 of record NZ_CALHTQ010000029.1, read on the forward strand.
CACCATGATGAATCTCGAACTTCTCCTTGAGACCTCTTAGTATAGAGATAGTATCCTCAACAGAAGGTTCATCTACCATAACCTTCTGGAATCGTCTCTCCAAAGCGGCATCAGTCTCAATGTATTTTCTGTACTCGTCAAGTGTTGTCGCACCAATGCAATGCAGCTCTCCTCTTGCAAGCTTAGGCTTTAGGAGATTACCTGCATCCATAGACCCTTCTGTCCTGCCAGCGCCAACTATAGTGTGAATCTCATCGATAAAAAGAATGATTCTACCATCCGACTTATCTATCTCATTAAGTACTGCCTTTAGACGCTCTTCAAACTCACCTCTATACTTTGCACCTGCAATAAGAGATCCCATATCGAGCGAAAATATCGTCTTGCCCTTAAGACCGTCTGGAACATCTCCATTTACTATTCGCTGTGCAAGTCCTTCTACAACAGCAGTCTTACCGACTCCTGGTTGACCTATTAGGACAGGGTTATTCTTCGTCCTCCTAGATAAAATCTCAATAGCCCTTCTAATTTCAATATCTCTACCTATGACAGGGTCTAACTTTCCTTTTCTCGCAGCATCTACGAGGTCTGTACCATATTTATTCAGAGCATCATATGTATCTTCTGGATTCTCATTAGTAACTCTCTGATTTCCTCTGACCATAGTTAAAGCTTTCATAAACCCATCTTTATTAATGCCGTACTTGGTCATTAATCTATTTACATCATGATTATTGGAATCAAGAATCGCTAAATAAAGGTGTTCGACACTCACATAGTCATCCTTGAAGTCACTAGCGATTTTTTCAGCCTTTGTAAATACATTATTGAGTTCTGTGCTCATATATACCTGAGAAGTTCCTCCACTAACTTTAGGTAGCTTCTCAAGGCTCGATTCTAAATCTTCTTTGAGAGACCATACATCTACGTTCATGGCCTCCAAAAGTTTAGGAATTAAGCCCTCTTTATCACTTATTATCGCATAATGGACATGAGCGATTTCAAGTTGCTGGTGTCCATACGAATTAGCTATACTTTGCGATTCGAGAATGGCACCTTGCATTTTTTGTGTATATCTTTGAATATCCATTGCCTTCCTCCTTAAATAATTAATCTTATCGTAAAGGTATAATTACCTTACACATTAAATTTAGCACTCGTCTGTGACGAGTGCTAATAATTAATGTGATGATTATGTGAAAAAATTCTCTTCAGCTCTTATTATACGTCTGTATTCTTTCATACAGCTATATCTGGCAATACTCTATGATAATATAATGCCTTGAAGAATCGCAGAATATATACCACTAGTTAATGGATGAAGTATTTTGCTTATAACACCAAATAGTAGCATTAAAAGCAATATGACACCACCATACTGGTATATAGTGGAATACCAGCTAGTCTTGCGAAGATTAAATAGCTCGGTAACTAGACCAAACCCATCTAGGGGTGGAACCGGAATAAGGTTAAATACCATAAGTGTTATATTAACCATTACAACATATAAAAATATCTTGATGATTAATCCCTGTATAGAATCAGATAGCACAACTTCTCTGCCCCAAGTGCTGATTGCAAAACGTGTAATCACTGCAAATAAAATGGCGATAATGAAGTTCATGGTCACACCTGCAATAGAAACTATAAACTCATTTAATCGAGGTCGCTTGTAGTATCGATTGTCAATCTGAACAGGTATTCCCCAGCCAAATCCACAGAATATCAATGCCGCAAAGCCAAATGGATCAATATGTTTTACTGGATTAACCGTAAGTCTCCCTTGCATTTTTGGTGTTGGATCTCCAAATGCATTCGATGCCAAAGCATGTGCAAACTCATGAAATGAGAGTCCAACGATAATACCTGGCAGTGTCAGGAGCATATCAAATAAATACGTCTTTGGATTGCTTAACCCACCATCCAGAAAATTCGTCACGAGGAGTAGAATCAAAATAATTCCTGGTCCTGAGCGAAGTATGTTTTTTAGATTATCTTTCATATTATATTCCTAAATTATGCAAGTATTCCATCAATGCTAAAGGTCTTGCAATCTATAATTTTAACATCTACTAGCTGTCCAGTAATATCTCTTCCAGAAGAAATGTTTACGAGCTTAAATCCATCTGTTCTGCCAGAATACGAATTATCATCCTTACGACTAGCACCATCCACTAACACCTTGACCGTAGTATCAGAAAGCAGAGCATTTTTTTCTAAAGAGTACTTGTTAACAACTTCATTCAAACGCTCGAACCTCTCGTGCTTAACATCATAAGGAATCTGATTATTAAAACCAGCTGCAGGGGTTCCTTC
>NZ_CALHTQ010000030.1 GCF_938039775.1 uncultured Mogibacterium sp.
TTACTAATCTAACCTTATCAGGATGCACTCTCATCGAGATGCATCTTGGTGCATAAGGTGATAGTTCAGCTCTTGGCTCTGAAATCTCCTCTAGCATGCTGTCAAGGATGTGAGCTCTACCCTCTCTAGCCTGCTCAAGCGCCTGCTCTAGAATCTCTCTCGATAGACCGTGAACCTTGATATCCATCTGAATAGCAGTGATTCCATCAGGTGTACCAGTTACCTTGAAGTCCATGTCTCCAAGGAAGTCTTCCATACCCTGAATATCAGATAAAATAGCATATCTGCTGCTTCCGTCTTCCTCTACTCTCTCAATTAGGCCCATAGCGATTCCTGATACTGGCTTCTTGATTGGAACTCCGGCATCCATAAGCGCTAGGCAAGAGCCACAAGTTGATGCCATCGAAGATGATCCGTTTGAAGATAGAACCTCCGATACCACTCTGATTGCATATGGGAATTCCTCTTCGCTTGGAATTACAGGAAGAAGTGCTCTCTCTGCAAGAGCTCCGTGTCCAATCTCTCTTCTACCTGGGCTACGAGGTGGCTTTGGCTCACCTGTAGAGTAACCTGGGAAGTTATATTGATGCATGTATCTCTTGGTAGTTCTATCGATATCAATGCTATCTAAATCCTGTGCCTCTGATAGAGGTGCAAGTGTAGCGACTGATAGAACCTGAGTCTGCCCTCTCTTGAATAGTCCTGTACCATGTGCTCTTGGCAGGAATCCTGTCTCTGAGAATAGAGGTCTAATCTCGCTAAGCTTTCTGTTGTCAGGTCTTACGCCTTCATCAAGGATCATTGATCTAACCTGTTCCTTTTTGATGGCGTATAGAACCTCGCCTACTTCCTTATCCCTGTCTTCAAAGATCTCTGCAAAGTGTTCGTGAGTTTCAGTCTCGACTTTCTCCATATTCTCAAGACGCTCAAGCTTATCAAATGTCTTTATCGCTGCAACCATCTTGTCTGTAGCGTAAGCACGAACGGCTTCATCTACATCATCATCAGCCTTGAATACTACGTATTCCATCTTATCCTTGCCAACTTCCTTGACAATATCTTCGATGAAAGCACAAAGCTGCTTGATTTCTTCATGTGCAAACATGATTGCGTCGAGCATATCACTCTCAGATACTTCATCTGCACCAGCCTCAACCATCATGATAGCGTCCTTAGTTCCAGCTACAGCTAGGTCGATGTCAGACTTCATTCTCTGCTCATAAGTAGGATTGATGATAAGCTCTCCATCTACTCTTCCTACCTTTACGGAACCTGTTGGGCCATCCCATGGAATATCAGATGTAGCAAGTGCAACAGATGAACCAATCATCGCTGCAACCTCTGGTGAGCAATCATGATCAACGCTCATCGCTACAGCAACAACGGAAACGTCATTTCTAAAGCCCTTTGGGAAAAGTGGTCTGAGCGGTCTATCCATCAGTCTTGATGTTAGGATTCCATGCTCTCCAGGTCTTCCTTCTCTCTTGATGTATCCGCCAGGAATCTTTCCTACAGCGTACATCTTCTCCTCATAATCGCAGCTAAGTGGAAAGAAATCGATATCCTGTCTTGGCTGCTTCGAAGCAGTAGCTGTACAGTTAACCACAGTGTCTCCATATCTAACTGTAACCTGGCCGTTTGCCTGCTCGCAAACCTTGCCAATTTCGAGCTGTAGCAATCTACCGCCTAGTGCTGTCCTAAATGTGTGATAATCAGTGAATCTTGCCATAATTAACAACTCCTTCCTGTTAATCGTACTATTTTACTAATAAGATTCGCGTTGCAAACCGATCTAATAACGATCGACTTCGGGATAATTATCCCTCCTATATACAAATAAGCGGGATAGACATCCCGCTTATATTGTCAGATAATATTACTACTTTCTGAGACCGAGTCTAGCAATGAGCGCTCTATATCTCTCGATATCAGTGTCCTTAAGATACTTAAGTAGGTTTCTTCTCTGTCCTACCATCTTAAGAAGCCCTCTTCTTGAATGGAAGTCCTTAGCGTGCTCCTTGAGGTGTCCGTTAAGATCGTTAATTCTGTAAGTTAGAATAGCAACCTGAACCTCTGGGGAACCTGTATCGCCTTCCTTAGTAGCATACTCTTTAATGATTTCCTGCTTCTTATCCTTTGTAAGCATTGTTTCTCCTCCTATTTTTTATCCGCCCTCACATCGCCACCGTTCGGAGTAACGAGTAGCCAAAGCAAGGGTATAAAAATTTACCTAGTTATACTATCACACATGAGAGTGACTGTCTAGCTTTCAGGCAAATTACTTTAACGTCTTTAGATACTTCTTCGTTTCATCGCTAATCCTATAGCTCTCCCTCGCCTTTTGAATAGCTTTTTTATGTACCCAATCACCGAGCACATGATTTTCAATGTAAGGAATCGCATTTTCATACTGCTTAGCCAGTGCAGTTGCAAAGTACCACGCCTGCATCATCTTGATGTAGTATTCATCAGATTTGATTCCCGCTACCCAGTCAAGATACTTTGGGTCAAATTCCTCATCTAGATAAAACTCAAGAAGCACTTCCATACCGAACCTCACAGTGTAGGTCTCATTAGACGAAATCCATCTTTTGATCTCATCTTCTAGTCTATCAAAATTACCTTTAAAAGCCTTCTTGAAACTAAGTAGGTCACAAGTTGCCCAATTGTCAATGTATGGAAGAAGCCTATCCACTTCATATATAGCCTCTTCATAGTCCTTTATTAAACAAATTATCATCCCATGGAGATTAATCTCTTCATAGTACTCATGAGGAAGTTGGTCTATAAAATCTCGATAATCACCAGACTTAAAAAGTTGCTTTGCAAGGTTCCTTAGCGCAGGAGTCCTAACCCCAATAACTGAATCTGGGTTAACTCCTGGAATAAGCTTACATTGAAACTCTTTATAACCGAGGTCCTGCATTTCAAATAGACGCTTTCTAATTTCTATTCTGTTCATCGCGTTTCCTTTCACTAGTCTTATGATTAAAGAACATCAGAATATTAGCAATTAGAAGAAGCCCTACAACTATGAAAGAAGCAGATTCATTTATACGTCTAGTAAAGAAATCCCCTATAATCGCCCCTAGCACAAAGAACATTATGCATCCATAGTAATGGAAACACTTTCGAGCATAGCTGAAATCTTTCGTCGCCAAATACATGTTTAAATTCATGGTTCCAATCTTGAGATTACCCGTGCACATAGTTGTCGAAATCGCATAGCCACGAACCTTTGCAAATGTAACCACCTGTATACCACAAGTGAGAGATATAAGTGAGTTTGCTATCAGATTATACTCCTGTGGCAAAAAACCTGCCATGAACATCGCTATCATCTCAAAGAATATAGTTACCTGACGCCAGTGAAGTCTTGTAGGTCTATTCTTTCTGATTATTTTAATGTGCTGAGATATCATAACACCAACTGCAAATGAAACAATTGGAACAAGGTAATGAAATACACCGTGCAGATTATGATTCCCTAGGCTAATAGCGAGAAGTACGATGTTACCAGTCTCTGCATTTGCAAAAACACCACCTCTACCCGTATACGAATAAGCATCCATAAAGCCCCCGCATATAGCGAGTAGAACACCTATTCTCATGGATTCAGAAGTTTCAAATTCTTTTTTCATCGTCCCCCCAATCTATGCAAATGGATTCCACGCCTCTTCATCTGTCGAGTCTTCACCACTACGAATTCTAGTCTGTTCATCGATAAGCAGTGCCACGATTTCCGAGTTACGTAGCTTTGCGGCCATCTCTACAAGTTCGCTTATATGTTCTGTCTGTACAAGCCCTCTTCTGACCATGTATCTTATCGCATGTGTCCTGCTTTGGTCTATAGCAAGTCTGATTAGTGTCTCTCCGTATTCTTCCACATAATCATTAATTATACCTACATCGCCAATTTTGTCCTGTTCTTCATCACTATCATGCTCCTCCATATAAGATAGAACTGCAATAGCTCTACTTTCTTTAGGAAGTATATCTAGCTTTTCTGGACTTATGCGTAGTTTCATAAGCTTAGGCACCCTTTCGAAAGCATCCAAGTCTATATCTTTCACACTGTCCGGTATGCATATATCTCTCAGCGAATTACATTCCAAGAACATCTCTGTATCAATACGCTTCACACCCTCTGGAAGCGACACACTTTCAAGTGCCCAGCAGTTTTCAAACACACCTATTCCAAATTCATCAACTCTAGCTGGAAGGATTATCTCCTTCATGTTATAGCACATCCTAAACGAATAGTTCCCAATACTTTTGACAGATTCTCCCATCTCTATGGTCTTAATCTGACCTCTCTCGCTAAATGCCCTATCCGCAATCGAAAAGACATACTTAGGTATAATGACGCGCGGTACATTTTCGTCATAGTTGATAAGGGTATGTCCTGCTATCAGCTTTGGCATACTTCCTCCTTACTGCTTAAGGTTTTCAATCTCTACTGCAAGCTCTTGCTCTCGATCACTCATGATGAGGCCCTTGCTCCACCTCGAGTAATCTTCACTTCCATGCTTCGCTAGAAATCCAGCACTATATCTATCTTCTGATAGAGTTCTTACGAAAATCATCATCTCGCTATCTCCTTCAAAAGTATCCTCTATAAAAGCAAATGAATTTCTTAGTCGTTGCTGCACCGACTTAACGAGAGCATTTCGTTCGTCATTAAGTTTGCTCATTTCACCAGTAATAACTGACGAAGGCTCTCCTATTCCCCCCATAACATTGTGCATAATATCCCGCATCGTCTGAATAGACTTTCTTGCAATTCTCTCGTTCATCCTCGATACAGCATGAGCCTTCTTTCTATCGCGTAAGTCTTTATCCATTTCGGATGATATATTCTTAAGTATATGTGCAGCCTCATCGAGAGTAGCACCAAGTAAATCATCCTTATGAAGCTTAATGCGGTTCATAACATCATCAATAACCTTAGATTTCACAAACTCTCGTCTAAATTCAGAGCCGAGTGCATCGCTTAATAATCTGACAACAGTAATACGCTCATCAAACGGTGCATTCGCAAGCTTTGATGCTGCCTGCTCCGACCCAGTTCCAGCTAAAATTCCGGCGATATCATATTCTCTCCTATAACGATAAAATAGGTCGTAGTACGAAGTGAAGTCGCGAGAGATTCTCTCATCCTGAATATACTGGCTTACAAGTTCAAAGTTCACTTCAATATCGTTTTGTTCATATAAGAAGATCATCTCTGACAGGTCAACCCAGCCTCTTGCAGTTACAAAAAGTTTACCATCTACTGTCAATCTAACACTGTAGAAGTCATCCTTCTTGATAGTCAAATAATTGAGAACCGAAGCATGAACAGCATTGTTTCTAGCATATACTAGCCACGGCTCAAGCTCTGGTTCTACGTCAATTCTCTTAAGTCTATCTAGTGTTGCAAGGTCAAACTCCCTGGCAGAGTTATTGTATTCGAGCGGGTTTCCAGCTGTAATAACAACCCAGCCTTTAGGCAGTCTATGGCGACCAAATATCTTCATCTGTAGGAACTGCAGCATTGCGGGGGCTAGTGTTTCCGACACACAGTTTATCTCATCGAGAAAGAGAATACCCTCTCGTTTTCCAGTTTCCTCCATCTTGTCGTATACGCTAGCGATGATTTCACTCATCGTATATTCTGTGGTTCTGTAGCTCTCGTCACCATACTGATGTTCTGCAATAAAAGGTAAACCTATAGCACTCTGCCTTGTGTGGTGAGTCATAGAATATGACACGAGAGCTATATCTATTTCCTCAGCAACCTGAGACATTATTTCTGTCTTACCTACTCCTGGCGGACCGACGAGAAATATCGGCCTCTGCCTCTCTACTTGAATCTTGTATTCTCCAAATTCATCTTTTGATAGATATGAAATAACTGCATATTTCACCTGATTTTTTGCTTCTTGAATGTTCAAATTATCTCCATTTCCACATACTTAATATGCTTCACTCATCAAAATGCACCTTCATAGCCCACGCAGGAACTTCCTCGTCGAACGCATCGTCATCTACGAATATGAATGCCGTATCATATAATGGCTTCCTCTTTGGGTAAGTGCCTTTTCCGTCTGTAAAGTACAGTAGCCCCCTAAGATTTCGGAGTTCTTTCTTTTTTATGAGCTCATTTATATAATGGAACACTGGTCGGAAATCAGTTCCTCCAAGCCCCTTTATCTCTAAATTTTGCAAGAATGTATCCACATCTTCTCTGCTCCTCAGCACAGTATCGTCCTGAATTTCTGCATCACATTGTATCACATGGATGTTAAATTTAGTCCCTAGCACATCGTTGTTGCCCAGTATCTCAAAGCTCTTGTCAACGAACTTCTTTACGAGGTCCCCATCTGTAGAGCCTGATGTATCAATAGCTATGACTAAGTCTCGGATATTCTTTTCATCTTTATACTCAAGAGGTTCTATCAGCGGCATATCCTTATATCTGTTAAGCCCATACGTATACATTATGTAGTCAAATGAATCATCATCAACCTTTAGGGCTTCGTGCGTTGCCGCAAATTTCCTGAGAAATGTACTATAATCTATCCGCTTCTCCTCAGCATACCGCAGTTCCTTGCGCATAGTACCTGCTACATCGCCAAATGTTACATCATCCACCTCAAGTGCTGTCTTGACCATCTCTCTTATCTTATCCCAGTCTTGATCGGATATAAGCGCTGCGCCATTACATTCATCATTACCATCAGACTCTTCAACACTTGAAATTTCAAACTTTTTATCAGCGTCATCATCGTAATTTGTGTGGTTATCTCTTCTATCATGATTATCAGACTGAGAGCTATATTGGTTTTCATCATCTTGATTCGAAGCATCGCTATTACGATTTACTGTCTGCCCTGAATCATACCAGAGTGCATGACTATCTACTGTAAACAGTTCTCTCATCAGGGATACCTCAGCTTCAATCGGTGGATCAGCCATGAAAGACTTATATAGTCTATCCGCAGAAAGCCTGCCCCTCTTAAACCTGATTTTCTTTAGTTCGTCGCGTCTCTCACTGCTTTGAGATGTTTTAAAACAACTATGTCCAAGAGACTCAATCATCTCTTCTACTGCTATATCAGCTGCAAGGTCCCAGTACATCCTATTCACCTTCGCAGCGACGAAGTAATGTTTAAAGATACAATGTAACAAGACATGCATGTAGTCATGAGTTAACACCGATAGCCCTTGTTTCATCATGGAAAATATCTCATCACCACTGTAATAAAGCGTAGTTCCATCTACCATGAAAACACTCTTTTTTTCTATTACAGGAACCTTCTTAAGCGCAAAAACAGCAGAGTCCATAAACCGCATGTTCGCGACTATCTTGTCCTGCGCTGCGGCGATTATCTTCTCTGCTAAAATCACATCTTTATTAAATTCTCTATCGTTACGTTCTATATTAAAGCTCTGTGACACCATGAAATCTCCTCGCTGACTCAACATCATCAGCTATGTGATTGGTGAGCAGCTCTACAGTTTCAAATTTTACCTCTGGTCTATGGAGCTCAAGAAATTCTATGACAATTTCTCTTCCATATAGCTCTTTATTTATGCCAAATATGTGCGTCTCTATGGATTTATCGTATTCACCGATAGTAGGCTTAGTACCAACGTTAGAAACGCTACAATAAGTAGAACCATCCACTGAAGTGCGAGTAAAGTACACTCCATTCATAGGCGCAACCTTGTTTGAGGCGAGTTTAGTATTGGCAGTTGGAAAACCAATCGTTGATCCTATATGATTTCCACGAACTACGATTCCGCTAATACTAAAGGGTCTACCGAGAAACTCATTAGCCTTAACAATCTCACCAGCCTCGATATAATTTCTGATAGCCGTGGAACTAACGATTTCAGAACCGACTTTAACCGGCTCAACAACACTAGTCTCATATCCATATCTACCGCCAAGTTCGAGTAACAGCTTGTCATTACCACTAGCCCTTGTGCCAAAGCGGTAATTGAACCCACAAGATACACCCTTGACCTTTAGCTTATCACATAGAATATCTTTAATGAATACCTCTGGTGACATATTCATCGTAACTTCATCAAATGGTACATCAAACACAACTTCGATACCTGCATCTTCGAAGAGTTGTAGTTTCTCTTTATCATTAGCGATAAAAAGAATCCCGCCATCTCCAGTCTTACTAAACACCTCCCGTGGGTGATTAGAAAACGTAAAGCATGCTGGCTTCACACCAAGCTTATCAGCCATTTGAACTGCTGATTTCAATATCTTCTGATGTCCGATATGAACACCATCAAAGTTTCCTACTGCAACTGAAGTTTCATAATCAATATTAATATCTGCAAGTGATCTGTACACCTTCATATTAATCTCTGTTACCCATTACCTTTTCCGGTTTTAAAATTCCATCTTGATTCATTCGGCAAGTCCCTAGGAAATCTCCATCTTCGCTGTAGAGTCTATATAGATCGTCGAACAAAGCAAGCTCATGACTAGACATATTAATAGATTCTTCGCTCAGCTCTCCTCGTTCAGTGATAGGCTCTTTATCAGATGAAAAAGCTCTATAATACTTGCTCTCAATCAGCCTGCCATTAAAGTAAAATGGCTCACTTCCCCTTCTGAGCACTAGTTTTCTGAGGTTTACGATAGTCGACTCACCGCTCCGAATAATGCTATCGATTTCAGTTTCATTCATATTCAGAACTTTGTCTAGGTCATATGCAGTCTCCTGTGTAAATACTCCACTTTTAGTCCTTACCAGACTAGTCATAGTTGCACCAACACCTAGAATTTCTCCTATTTCAGAACAAATACTCCTAATATAAGTACCTTTAGAGCAAGTAACTGTAAACGAAACTTTTTTTGATATGATATCTATAGACGTAAACGCAAATTTCATAATCTCTATCTGACGCTTCTTGGCTTCGATATCTATGTCCTGACCCTCGCGCGCATACTTATATAGCGGCTTACCGTTTACCTTGAGTGCCGAATACTTGGGCGGAATCTGTGATATCGTGCCTCTATATCTGGCAGCAAGAGCCTCAACGTCTTGCACAGTAATACCAGTAACTTCGCGCTCATCTATAATCTCACCCGTTATATCAAGTGTATCTGTAATCTTGCCAAGATCTAGCTCCGCTTCATAAGTCTTCCAATCGTGATCATAATACTCGATTAGTCTAGTGTCCTTACCGAAGCAAATGGGAAGAACTCCCGTCGCCATCGGATCGAGAGTCCCTGTGTGTCCTACTCGCTTGATTCCGAGCTTACGCCTAAGCCTAGCTACCACGTCATGAGACGTGTAGCCCTCAGGTTTATTAATGTTTATAACACCGCTATTCTTCATCTATCGCCCTAACAAGCTCCGCTTCGAGAGCCTTTACTATCTCAACCTTTGCTTCGCTTATAGTGCCTTCAAAAGTTAGTCCTGCCGCACGAATATGGCCGCCGCCACCGTAGTTCTGTGCAACTCGGGCAACGTTCGCAAAAGACTTCGCACGTAGGCTAACTCTAACAGTCTTGTCATCAATCTCTTTGAGAATACACCCAATTTCCACTCCGTCTATGCTCATGAGCTTCTGAATCACACCGTCAGACTCATTCATCTCAGTGTCAGTTTCAGATAACAGCTCTTGCGTAACTGCTCCTGTTACTATCTGTCCGCCGGCATATACCTCCATATCAGAAACCACACTTCCCTCAAGCTTAATTGAGCCGAGTGACTTTCTGTTATATAAGAGCTGCGTTATCTCATTACCATTAAATCCTGGGATTTCATATAGTTCACTGGCAATTTTATGAGTTCTAGCAGTCGTATTTGAATGCTGAAAACTACCTGTATCCGTATTTATAGCCGCAAAGATACACTTCGCTACAGGCATAGTAACATCAGAGCCCATCTCACGGGCTATAAGGTAAATAAGTTCAGCAGTTGCAGCAGAGCTTGGCTCAACGATACCAAAATCGAAATCCGTATCATTCTCAGTAACACCATGATGATCTATTACCGCATGATGCTTTGCTCTGTCAAAGACAATTCCTCTAGCACCAATTCTGCTTCTGCTACCGCAGTCCACGAGAATAGCAAGGTCATATTCATCAAACACGTCGTAATCGCGCGTAACCACACCGCTCTCCAGAAAATCTAAGTTACGAGGAGTTACATCATCGGCAAGTACATACACCTCTTTACCAAAGCCGCGTAGTACATGACATAGTGCAGCAGACGATCCAAGACAGTCTCCATCCATATTTACATGAGGAAAAATCAAAATCTTACTGTAATTTTGCAGCCTCTCAGCAATTTTCTTGTAAGTATTATTTGTCATGTTGCTTATCTTTCTGGCTTATGTATCTCTTCGATTATCTCATCGATGTGTCTGCCGTATTCCATCGATGAATCAAGCTTGAAGTTAAGCTCTGGAGCGTGTCTAAGCTTGATATCATGAGATATTTTAGTCCTAAATAGACCCTTTGCACTGTTAAATGCACTTAGAACCTCTTTACCAACTGCATTGCTGTCTTCACCGCTCAGTGTAAGAGGCGTGAAGAAGACGGTTGCATAGCTTCCGTCACTCGACACCTCAACAGCTGAAATGGTAATTATTCTTGCAGAAAGTCTTGGGTCCTTGATTCCATTAAGAAGATACCCTGAGATGCTCTTCTTAATTTCCTCTCCGAGTCTACCCTGTCTATAATTCTTTCCCATATTACCTCTCTATTTCCACCATGTGGAAGCACTCGATAATATCCATTGGTTTGATATCATTGTAAGATTCAATTCCGATACCGCACTCATAACCTTGAGCAACTTCCTTAGCATCATCCTTGAATCTACGTAGTGATGAAATCGTACCTTCATGGATAACGATACCATCTCTTACGAGACGAACCTGTGCGTTTCTTTTAACCTTACCCTCGACGATATAAGCACCACCGACAATTCCAAGGTTAGGAACCTTAAAGGTCTCTCTAATCTCCGCCTTTCCGAGAATCTCCTCCTTATATTCAGGATCGAGCATACCCTTCATAGCATTCTGGACATCATCAATTATGTCATAAATTACGCGGTAAGTTCTGATTTCAATTTCAGCATCATCCGCACGAGTCTGAACTGCAGTAGTTGGTCTAACGTTAAATCCAATAATAATAGCACCCGAAGTTTCAGCGAGCATTACGTCAGACTCTGTAACTGTACCTACGCCAGAGTGTATTACATTAACTCTTACATCATCAGTATCGAGTTTCTCAAGCGATGAGATGATTGCGCCAACTGAACCCTGAACATCTCCCTTGATGATTAGGTTGAGTTCCTTTGTCTCTCCCTCCTGAATCTGAGAGAATAACTTCTCGAGAGTAGTGCTTGCATTCTTAGCCAGCACATCCTCTCTCATCTTCTCCTGTCTGCTTTCGGCAATCTCTCTAGCTATCTTGTCATCCTTAACAGCGTTGAACGAGTCACCCGCCATAGGAACATCTGAAAGTCCAAGAATTTCAACTGGTGTAGCAGGTAAAGCCTTTCTGATAGACTCTCCCTTGAAGTTAGTCATAACCCTGATTTTACCAGAAGTTGTACCAGCAACTACGCTCTGTCCAGCCTTTAAAGTTCCGTTTGTTACAAGAAGTGTCGCGATAGGGCCCTTGCTCTTATCGAGCCTTGCCTCGATTACAGTACCCATAGCAAGTCTATCTGGATTTGCACGGAGCTCGAGAACTTCGGCCTGAAGAAGAATCATTTCTAAGAGGTCAGTAATTCCCTCGCCCTGCTTAGCTGATACTGGAACACTGATTACATCTCCACCCCAATCCTCAACTAGCACGCCATGATCTGCGAGGTCCTTCTTAACTCTGTCAAGGTTAGCACCTGGCTTATCTATCTTGTTGATAGCAACAATCATCGGAACGTTAGCAGCCTTTGCGTGGCTTATAGACTCTATAGTCTGTGGCTTTACACTATCGTCAGCAGCAACTACTAGTACAGCTATGTCTGTAACCTGAGCTCCACGAGCACGCATTGTAGTAAACGCTTCGTGTCCAGGTGTATCAAGGAATACGATTTTCTTGCCGTTAATCTTAACCTCTGAAGCACCGATGTGCTGCGTAATACCACCGGACTCACCAGCGGTTACGTTAGTATTTCTAATGGCGTCGAGAAGTGACGTCTTACCATGGTCAACGTGACCCATTACAGTGATGATTGGTGCACGATGCTTTAGTTCGCTCTCTTTGTCCTCATGTAGATCAAGACCTTCTTCAACTACCTCTTCCTTTTCTTCTGCAACTACAACCTGCATACCGAGGTCTTCTCCAAGCATCTCAACAGTATCCTTGTCGAGTGTCTGGTTTACAGTAGCCATAATGCCAAGCTTCATGAGTGACATAATAATCTTACTCACGGAAATTTCAGCCTGTTCAGCTAGCCCTGCAACAGTAATTGGAACAGTTACAGCAACCGCACCTTCTGGTAGCAGCTCTTCAATCTCGATTTCTGGCTCAGCAACCTTTGGTGCCTTCTTCTTTCTATGCTTAACCTGCTTCTCGAGATTTCTCTCATCGAAGAAGCGTGACTTACCGTTCTTACCTTCGCTACGCTTCTCGTGCTTGAACTTATCTCTGTCCTTGTCTTTATCTTTGTCAAAGAACTTCTTACTCTTGCCCTTTGTCTGTGGCTTGTCTGCAACTATAGCATCCGTTGCTGAAGAACTCTGAGACCTACCCGAGCTTCTGCTCTGTTTAGATTCAGCATTTCTACTACTATGTCCGTCTCTCTTATCGTTCTTTCTGCCGCTACGTTCGTCCTTCTTAGAGTCTTTGCGTCCGTCCTTATCAGTAGGCTTCTTGCGAGCAGGCTTTGGCTCTTCCTTTGGAGCAGAAGAAGCATCGAAAATCTTCTTAAAGCGCATAGGCTTGTTCGGAGCATTTTCGTATGACTCTTCTTTCTTTTCCGCTTTCTTCTCTAGCTCCTTAGCCTTATCCTCAGTCTTTGCTGGCTGAACATCAGTCTTTTCAACACTATTTTCAGTTGATTCTTTGTCTGACTTCTTTTTTCCCTTTTGTTCTTTAGCTACTTCAGCAGGCTTTTCCTTTGCAGTAGCTTTCTTCTTTGTAGTCTTTGACTTGTGCTCCTCACCTTCATTCTTCGCTTCTGCTTTTACCTCGGCCTCTGCTGCTACCTTTACTTCAGCCTTAACTTCTGCTTCAGCATCTGCTGGCTCTTCCTTACGTGGCATAGGCTTTCCAGCAGGTGCCTTTGGCTTATGCGCAAAGTCCTTACTAATTATCGGTACGGCCTTAATCTTAGGCTTGTTGCTATTCTTATCGGATTTTGAATCCAGCCCCTTAAGTTTGCTTATTGTATCATTCAATCTATCAGCATCATTCTGAGCAAGATTTGTGCGTTCCGACTTCACCTCGATGCCCATCGTATCAGCTGCTTTCTTAATTTCCTGATATGACACACCGAGCTCTGTC
The DNA here is from genome assembly GCF_938039775.1 of uncultured Mogibacterium sp. Next base: position 13,478 of record NZ_CALHTQ010000030.1, read on the forward strand.
ATCAGCTCATTTACTTTTTTCGTCATCCGCTACCTCCTTATTTTCTCCAGCATCTTGTCTAGTAGCTCATCAAGGCTCTTATCATCAATGGCCCTTTTGTAAGCTCTGTTAAATGCTCTATTCTTACGGGCAGAGTCTATGCATGATTCGTTTTTACATAAGTAAACGCCTCTGCCTTCATCATTTCCCGTTGTATCTTCATAGATTTCCACACCACGGCATGTAAATCTAAACATTTCTCCCTTTGGATGTGACTTTCTACATCCAATGCATCTGCGCATTGGCTCTCTGCTATCGTTAAGAGCCATCTTTATGCTTCCGCATCTACGTCAGTAGCTTCCTTCCCAAGAAGCTCTGTAGTAGCTAGCTCTTCGTCGATTATAGCTTCAACTTCAGCCTCATCCTGGTCTTCATATTCATCAAAATCAAATCCGCTATCCTCTAGCTGAGACTTGCTCTTGATATCTATCTTCCAACCACTAACTCTAGCAGCTAGTCTTACATTCTGACCTTCTCTACCGATTGCGAGTGATAGCTGCTGTTCTGGAACTACAGCAGTTGCCATCTTTTCCTTCTCACTGATGTAGTTGATGTATACGCCCTCAACCTCTGCTGGTCTTAGTACGTTACTGATTAAAACTGCAGGATCCTCATCCCACACGATGATATCGATCTTCTCTCCGAAGAGCTCATCAACTATATTCTGTACTCTTGTACCTCTGTTACCAACACATGCACCAACTGGATCTACGTTTTCATCGTGTGAGTACACAGCAATCTTAGTTCGAGATCCTGCCTCACGAGCAATTCCCTTAATCTCTACTGTACCGTCAGATATTTCAGGAACTTCGAGCTCAAATAGTCTTCTTACCAGGCCTGGGTGCGATCTCGATAGGAATATCTGTGGTCCCTTTGTAGCCTTCTTAACGTCGATAACGTAAACCTTGATTCTATCACCGACGTTAAATGATTCAGTCTTTACCTGCTCAGATAGTGGTAGAATACCCTCTGAATTTCCAACAGAGAGGAACATTGTTCCGTTGTTAATTCTCTCAATTTTAGCAGTTATAATCTCACCCTGCTTGTTAACGAACTCATCGTATGAATTGCGTCTCTCTGCCTCTCTAATTCTCTGCACAACTACCTGTTTCGCCGTCTGAGCAGCAATACGTCCGAAGTCTTTAGGGTCAACCTGATATTCAATAACATCACCGACCTCATATCTCTCATCGTATGATCTAGCCTCTTCAAGCGAAACTTCCATCATATCGTCTTCTACTTCTTCGACAACTTCCTTGCTCATTAGAACAAGCACTTCTCCATCTTCGCGATCGACTAATACTCTTACATTTGGATAATTTCCGTAGTTTTTCTTGTAAGCAAGTTCTACAGCATCTTCAATCGCAGTGATAATGTCCTCTTTTGAAATGTTTTTCTCACGTTCTAGTTCAGTGAGAGCATCCAAAAACTCTTTGTTCATCGAATCCTCCTAAAATATTACTGCTAAGTTAATCTTGGAAATCTGTTCTGTCGGTATTCCGACTTCACGATTCTCTATCTCTATAGTTACTTCATCAGCTGTCTTACCAATCAAGGTACCAACGAACTCTTTGTTGCCATCGATTGCTTTATACAGCTTAACCTCAACCTCTCTGCCAGCAAATCTCTCAAAGTCAGAAGGTTTAATAAGTTCTCTATCAAGTCCCGGCGAGGAAACCTCTAGAGTGTAGCTTCTCTCGATAAAATCTTCTTCATCGAGCTTGTCGCTAAGAAAGCGAGTAACTTCTTCGCACTCATTGATATCTACATACTCTGTCTCACAGCAAGCGGGTTTATCAAGGTATACGCGAAGTTTCCATTCCTTGCCTTCCTTCTTGTACTCAATATTGTATATCTCAAGTTCTTTACCTGTAAGATATTCGGTTAGCAAGTCTTCAATCCTTGTACTAACATCTTGTTTAGCCATAATTCCTCCCGGAAAAAGTCATAACATAAGTGAAAGAGTGGGTTGCCCCACTCTTTCGCTCTTTAACGTTCGGTAGTATGATATCACAGAACCCTACAAATAGCAAGTTTTTCTACATTTCAAATATTGATACCTGAGCGCTATTTGGTAGATTATCAAACACTCCACAAGCCTTAAGATCTTCGATGTTGGTACTAGAGAGCTTAGTCTTTCTTTGAACTTCATCTATTGATAGGAAAGGTCCCTCTTTATATGCTTCAGCAAGCGAGATTGCCGCGCTTCGGCCAACTCCCGATACTGCCATAAAAGGTATCTTGATCTTGTCGTCAACTACATTAAACATGCAAGGATCAGAAACTCCTAGCTCTGGAAGCGAGAACTCGCACCCTCTAGAAAGTAGTTCATATATAACTTCATAAACTACCTTGAGCTCCTTTTTCTTGGCCGCACTCGTATCATCATCCTCTGAATTCAGCGAATTTAGAGCTATCTTAGCCGCCTCAACACCACCCCTTGCTACATTTACATCGAAGTTATCAATTTTGGTTGACAACCACGCACAGTAGAAAGCACTTGGATAGTAAACCTTAAACCATGCCATTCTAAGAGCCATCATTACATATGCCGCAGCATGCGCTCTAGGAAATAGATACTTTAAAGTCCTGCAAGACTCAACATACCAATCAGGAACACCGTGTTCCTTCATTATGTCGAGCTCTTCTTGTTTAAGCTCTTTGTTTTTTCGTACATCCTCCATGATTTTGAAGGCATTGCTCTTGTCTACACCTCTGATCATCAGATAGTTCATTATGTCATCTCGACATGAAATCAGCTCGTCGATAGTCGCTATTTTATTCTTGATAAGATCTTCAGCATTGTTAGTCCATACGTCGGTACCGTGTGAGAAACCGGAGATTTTGATTAGAGCAGAGATAGTCTGCGGTTTAATCGCATCAAGCATGCCTCTAGTAAAATTAGTGCCGAATTCAGGTATCCCATAGGTACCATGCTTAAAATCATACTCGTCAGGATCTACTATATTGAGTGCATCGATAGATGTGAATATGCTGAGTGTCTTCTTGTCAGCAATATCAATTCCCAGAGGATCAACCCCCGTCATATCCTGTAGATGCCTGATCATCTGCGGCACATCATGTCCTAGGATGTCGAGCTTGAGTAGGTTCTTGTCTATCTTATGATAGTCAAAATGAGTCGTAATAAACTCTGCATCTCTGTTGTTAGCAGGTTTCTGCACTGGACAAAATTCAAATATTTCTCTATCGGCAGGAACTACTATAATACCTCCTGGATGCTGTCCCGTAGTTCGTTTAGTACCCGTACATCCGTTTGCTAGTATGAGCTCCTCTGAGTTCGAAAATTTCTTTCCTGTGTTCTCTTCGTATTTCTTTACATATCCAAAAGCAGTTTTCTCGGCAATAGTTGCAACCGTTCCGGCTTTAAATATATTCTCTTCACCGAAAATTTCGCCCACGAACTTATGTGCAACAGGCTGATATTCACCAGCAAAGTTGAGGTCTATATCTGGCTCCTTGTCTCCGTTAAATCCAAGAAAGGTTGCAAACGGAATATTGAGCCCATTTTTATCCATGTCAGTACCGCACTTTTCACACACCCTGTCAGGCATATCAAAGCCTGTATCATACTTATCAAGATGCTCTGTGAACTTTAGGTTGTGGCATTTAGGACATATGTAATGTGGCTCAAGCGGATTAACCTCGGTTATTCCTGCCATTGTGGCAGCAAACGATGAACCAACGGAACCTCGGCTGCCTACAAGGTAGCCATCTTTATTTGATTTTTCAACGAGAAGCTGCGCAGCTACGTACATCACAGCATACCCATTACTGATAATGGAATTTAGTTCAGTATCAAGCCTCTCAAGAACTCTTTCAGGTATAGGATCGCCATATATGCTCTTAGCTCTGTCATAGCATGACTTTCTGAGAGTCTCATCAGCACCCTCAATACTTGGTGGGCACTTCTCATCAGGAACAGGCTGAAACTCCTCCGTCATAGATGCGATGAGGTTTGTATTGTCAATGACTATTTCCTTGGCCCTGTTACCCAGGTATTCAAACTCTTTGAGCATTTCAGCAGTGGTTCTCAGATATAGCGAATTTGAATTTGTATCGTTAAATCCAACCATCGACATGACGATATTACGGTAGATTGCAGACTCCTTATCTGGATAATGTGAGTCTGTGGTTGCCACTACAGGTTTTCCAAGTTTATCCCCGATTTCGACTATCTTCATATTCATATCGATAAGATCTTGTTTGCTCGTTACGTGAGGATATCTATCACTATTAATCAGAAAGTGGTTATTCCCAAGCGGTTGAATCTCAAGGTAGTCATAATAAGATGCAATTTTGAGTAGCTCATCATCAGAAGCACCTTTAAGCACCGCCTGAAATACCTCACCAGCCTCACACGCACTTCCGATAATCAGCCCTTCCTTATACTTATCGAGAACTTTCCTAGGAAGCTGTGGCCTTCTATAGAAATAGTCGATATGGGTATAAGAAACTATCTTGTAGAGATTTTTAAGTCCCGTCAGATTCTTCGCTATAAGTATGATATGGTATGTGTTTCTCTTCTTGCTCAGATTGATGTTTCCGTTCTCATCATATGCATCATCATCTGGGTATAGATATCCTTCCATACCATACAAAATCTTAATATTTTTGCCATTCTTAGCTAGTTTCTTTGCAGTATTTGCTGCATCTGGAAACGATTGAACTACTCCATGGTCAGTTATTGCAATCGCCGGCTGTCCCCAGTCTGCGGCTTGCTTAACCATTTTTTCTACATCGTTAAAGCCGTCATTTTCACTCATTCTCGTATGAGCATGTAACTCAACTCGTTTCTGTCCTTCGTAAGTTTCTTTTCTGGTGTGTTTTACCGCCTTGTTGATGCTGTTTGCAATCATGACATTTTCATGAATATATTCATCGTATCTTATATCTCCCTGAGCAATTATCTCCTCACCCTTTGATATAGATTCGATAACATTATCGTAGTCTTGTTTGCTCTTGATGAAGGCTTTAACTGCAATCGCTTGTGGCCCTTTATTGATTCTAAGAGTCATAACCCAGAAGTTCTTTTTCTTAGTATCTTTAATCTCCATCTCGAAGACATTACCAGTGACTGCTACCTTTGTACGTGCACCAGAAATCTCAGCAAGATTGTCATATGACGTCTCAGCCATAGTAATCCTCTTGCCTAGAATAATCCCATTATTGCTCGTTTTGGGCTTCTCGAGGGGCTTTATAGTTACTCCTGATGTAGATTGTTTGTTGTCACCGTAGCTCTCATCATAAAAATAATTAAACTTTACATCGTTAATATTTCCAAGTGACTTTATAAGCCTCTCTCTCATCACACGTTCTAGACGCGGCTTCACGTCGAAATTTACGAGCACGTCTAATTCAAGAACTAGTCCTGCGCTATCTAGAGAAATATTTTTAAAAGACAAGGTTAGCTCATCTGCTGGTTTTCCAACAGACTCACTAGCCTCATCAGGAGTAAGTATTCCATTCGGTACTTCAATCATCGATTAATTGTCTCCATCAATGTAGTTATTCTTTGTCGTGTCCTTAGCCACTATGTCTATGAGCGTAGGAATTAGCTCTTCTTCGGACACCTTTGCTATTATCTCTCCATGTGCAAACACAAGGCCTTCCTTGTTGCCTCCTGCGATTCCGTAGTCAGCCTCTCTAGATTCGCCAGGTCCATTTACAACACATCCCATGACTGCAATTTTAAGTGGCTTTAGACCAAGTGTAGCACGTCTGTCACCTATCTCTCTTAGGCTTTCTTCAGCTTCATTAGCCATATCGATTAAGTTGACCTCAGTTCTGCCGCAGGTCGGACAAGAAACTATCTCTATACTTTTATCTCGGAGTCCCACGCTCTCGAGAATTTTGCGTCCAAATATAACTTCATTTACAGGATCATCCGTCAGTGAAACACGGAGAGTGTCTCCAACACCCGCAAGTAGCAGTGAGCCGATACCTACTGCGGACTTAAGTCGTCCATTTTCTGGAGTACCCGACTCGGTTATCCCGATATGAAGAGGATGATCAGTCATCTCTTTAACTAGCATGTGAGCATCATAATTCATCTTAACATTAGATGATTTTATCGACAGTACTAGATCGTCAAAACCCATGCGCTCAATCTTTTCTAAAGTATCTATAGCACTCTCAGCAAGGGCAGCAGCTGTTACCCCTCCATGTTTTGCTATAAGCTTTTTATCTAGCGAGCCAGAGTTAACTCCTACGCGAATCGGAATCCCTTTATTGCTAGCAGCCTCAACTACCTTTGCCACCTTATCATCACTACCGATATTTCCAGGATTTATTCTGATTTTATCAGCTCCAGCCTCTATCGCAGCAAGTGCCAACTTGTAATTAAAGTGTATATCAGCTACGAGTGGCATATCAGTTTTCTGGCGCACTAACGCAAATGACTTTGCTGCCGCTTCATCAGGAATTGCAACTCTCACTATGTCACAGCCTGAAGCTTCAAGTGCATTAATCTGAGCCAGCAGCTTCTCGCTATCTCTTGTATCTACATTAGTCATCGACTGAATCGATACTGGCGCCCCTCCACCAATAAGGATCCTGCCACATTTAACCTGTTTAGTCATTTTATTACCTACCTATAAATTAATGCCCTAGCAATCTCATCAAATCCTGCCACGTGATAAACACGAACAGCGATATAAGCACTGCAAAACCTACTAGATGCATATACCCTTCGGCCTTAGCGGAAATCATATTCCCCGTGACTTTTCTGGCTATCACAAATATAATTCTACCACCATCGAGTGCAGGAAACGGCAGAAGATTTACTATTGCCATATTAAGACTAATTATGGCTACAAGATACAGATACGATAGTATCCCCGTATGAGCAGTCTTGCTAACTAGACCAGCCATTCCTACAGGACCAGTTACACTATCTTTAGAGAGCCCCTTGTGTGCCATCTGCTTAAGCGCACCTATCATCTGGCTATTCAGTCGCCATGTAACCTTAACACCCTGTCCTGTACATAAAAACACGTTATGTGACGCTCTAGAAACTATTCCAATTACGAGTCTTCCGTCCTTATCCTTCTTAGGCGTAATGATAAAGGTATGTTCCTTTCCATCACGGTTTACCACAACTTCCATGTTTTTCCCATTAGCATTCTTTGAAATTGCTGTCACGGTATCTGCCCATGAAGAAGAGTTTTTTCCGTCTATAGAGATGATTTCATCTCCAGCAAAAATGCCAACTGCTGCTGCCGGAGAGTCTGGTAATACTTTATCTAAGGTGTTAGTCGGAACACCCACATAAATGGTAATTATTATCATCAGAATAAGTGCAACAAGCACGTTAACTGCCGCACCTGAGGCTAAAACAATTAGTCTTTGCCATGCTGGTTTATTGTTAAAAGCACCTTCTTCGTCACTTTCCTCGTTTTCTGCTTCCATTGAACAGAATCCACCGATAGGGATTGCCCTTATGGAGTATTTAGTTTCTCCTCTATCCTTGCTAGCGATAAGTGGTCCCATGCCAATCGCAAACTCATTCACCTTGATACGAAAAAGCTTAGCAGTTATCAGATGTCCGAACTCATGAGGAATTGTAATTATCATGAGCATCAATATTGTCAAAATTACGGTTAATATCATACTTGTCACATTTATCTAAAGAGCTCTCTTGCCTTTGCTCTGGATTCCTTATCAATCTCTAAAATATCTTCAATAGTTGTTGGTTCTACCGACTTATGTTCATCCATCAGCCTACGCAGTGACCTCTGTATGTCGAGAAACTCTATCTTGTTCTCGAGTATCATCGACACAAGTTCCTCATTAGCACTATTTAGAAGAATAGGATAGCTTCTGCCATTTTCGATAGCTTCGTATGCCATCGAAAGACATTCGAAGGTCTCTGTGTCAGGCTTCTCAAAATGAAGATTTGCCCCGTCCTCGAACATATTTAGACTCTTGCCATCATAATGAAGTCTGTCAGGATAACCTAGTGCAAGGCTTATCGGTATTCTCATGTCTGGTAAACCAAGCTGGGCAATGATAGAGGTATCATCAAACTCGACCATAGAATGGACTATACTCTCTGGATGTACATGAACATCTATCTTCGAAGGTTCAATATCAAAGAGCCATTTCGCCTCGATGACTTCGAGCCCTTTGTTCATCATAGTAGCTGAGTCGATAGTAATCTTGCGCCCCATACTCCACTTTGGATGATTTAGCGCTTCTTTAAGCGAAACTCTTTCGAGTTGTTCTATGGAATATCCTCTAAAAGGTCCTCCTGATGCAGTGAGCAAAATTCTTCTTACTTTTCTATCATGATTTCCCTCTAGACACTGAAAAATTGCACTATGCTCACTGTCTACTGGAAGAATTTTAACACCCTTCTGTGCCGCCATGTCCATAATCAGATTTCCGCCAGCAACTAATGTCTCCTTGTTAGCGAGAGCAATATCCTTACCACTCAAAATCGCTTCATAAGTGGGTGCCATACCGCTTATACCTATCAAAGCGTTTAATACGATATCAGCATCCATTTTCGCAATCTCTCTTAATCCTGCATCACCAATATTTACTTCAATAGCAGGAAAAGCCGCACTTACTTGTGCGGCTGCTTCTTCATTTCCAACGCATACAGCCTCAGGCTCAAATTCCTGAATCTGTTTTATCAGATTTTCTATCCTGTTTTTGCAAGTCAGCGCCACAACCTTAAATTTATCAGGATTCTCTCTGACTATATCCAAGGTCTGAGTTCCTATAGAACCCGTACTACCTAGCAAAATAATTCTCTTAATTCCCATTTATCTCTCCACCCTTATCGAATGAAAAACACCATAAAATAATACACGAAAGGCGCTACAAAGATAACACTATCAAATCTATCAAGTATTCCTCCGTGTCCAGGTATTAGTTTGCCATAGTCTTTGATTCCCATCTGTCTCTTAAATGCGGAAGCTGTAAGGTCTCCAGCCATTGAGACTGCACCACCAAGTACTCCAAGTATAGCGCATTGTACAACAATTTCAGGCATAACAAAATGTCCAAATAGTGCTGCAAATACTGAGGCACCTACCAGTCCTCCTATAGCGCCTTCGATAGTCTTCTTAGGACTAAGGTTAGGTGCCATCTTGTGCTTTCCTATTGCCATACCCGTGAAATAAGCCATTATATCCGCTCCAAAGGCAGCAATCAGTACCAGCCAAGTAAGATATCTATGTCTCGAAGCATCAATCAATACTATAAAATAAGGAAAAAGCACAACGTATACTATACCTGCTAGCGTTGCAATTGAATCACTAATGCCACGGTGCTTAATATCCCATCCATAGACGAGACTCGCCATGACCGATACTACAAGCCATACTCCCACAAAATCCGAAACATTACCTAGTATAAGGTAGCCCGCATATAAAATCACTGCCATTGCAATAGCAATTTTACGCGATGGTCTAATGTCACATGCGTTGAATCCATCAAAGAATTCCTTTACTCCGATAGCTGAAATCAGAAGTGCAGCCCCAACGAGCCAAATCCCTCCAAAATACAGCACCGCAAGAAGTGGCAACATCACTAATGCTGAGATAATTCTAGTCTTCATTACTTATCTTCCTTCTCTCTTCCACCAAAGCGTCTCTTTCGATACGAGAACTTCTCAATCATCTCTGTAAATTCTTCTGGCGAATAATCTGGCCACAGTGTATCCGTGAACATCATCTCGCTATAGGCAGCCTGCCATATCAAGAAATTTGACAGTCTCTCCTCACCACTAGTTCTAATGATTAAATCTGGATCAGGAACATTCTTGTGGAACACTCCTGTATAAAGGTGATTTGACACTTCGTCCTCCGTCACATCAACCGATACACCCTCATCCGCCATAGCCTGTCGATCAATTATAATCTCATTAATAGCTCTGACAATTTCATCTCTGCCACCGTAGTTTAGCGCTATGTTAAACACAAGTCCATCATTTTCCTTCGTTTTCTCAACAAGTTTATCTATAGCTCTAACAGAATCTACCGGTAGCATATTATAGTCACCAAGTATATTGATTCGAACATTATTTTCAATCAGTTCCTTGAGCTCAGAATCAACGTATTTGATAATGAGCTTAAATATACCCGAAACCTCTTCCGTGCTACGCTTCCAATTTTCAGTAGAAAAAGCATATACGGTCAGATACTTAATTCCGATATTAGAAGCTGTGATAACTATCTGCTTCATCGCCTGCATGCCTGCATTATGCCCAAATAGACGTGGTCTGTTCTTGAGCTTTGCCCAACGACCGTTGCCATCCATTATAACTGCTACATGCGTAGGTAATTTCTTAATCTCTGACATCCTATAACCTCATAAAAAGCAAACGTGACCTAGGCCACGTTCGCTAAGAATTATACTTCCATTACTTCTTTGTTCTTGTTCTCAATAATAGTGTCAATTTCCTTAACAGCCTTATCGATTTTCTTCTGAACCCTATCTAGTTCGTTCTTGCAATCATCTTCAGTGATTTCGTGTGCCTTCTCCTGCTTCTTGAGCTCATCATTCTCTTCACGTCTGATATTACGTACTGCAACCTTTGCGTCCTCACCAAACTTCTTAACGTGTTTAATAAGCTCCTTACGTCTTTCCTCCGTTAGCTGAGGAATCGAAAGTCTAATCACCTTTCCATCGTTGGACGGGTTAAGGCCTAGGTTTGCTTCATTAATAGCATGCTCAATATCGTTTATGGAGCTAGCGTCAAAAGGTGCAACCATGAGTGTACGCGGATCTGGTGTTGTAATGTTGGAAAGCGACTTTAGAGGAGTCGGTGTTCCATAATAACTTACCATTACCTTATCGAGAAGTGCTGGGTTAGCTCTTCCTGCTCTTACAGTGTTTAGGTTCTCTTTAAGAATGTTTTTAGTAACTTCAATCTTCTCTTCTAAGCTCTTCTTAGCCATGATTTCCTCCATGATTAATATAATAAATTTTGAATAATGCCTAACTTAATGACGAGCCACTACTCAACTAGAGTTCCTATGTTCTCACCATTTATCACCTTCATAAGTCCGCCTTCTTCAGCAAGCGCAAATACATACAGTTTAATAGAATTGTCTTTACATAGCGTTGCGGCAGTTAAATCCATAACTTTGAGATCCTTCTCAACGATATCCATATATGTGAGATGATCGTATCTAACAGCGCTAGGGTCTAACTTAGGATCAGCTGAATATACAGCGTCGATAGCCTTTGCCATTAGTATAACCTCAGCATTCATCTCAGCAGCTCTCAGCGCGGCCGTCGTGTCTGTCGAAAAGAATGGGCTTCCTGTTCCACCACCAAAGATTACTACCTTTCCTTCTTCTATGTAGTCAAGCGCCTTTCGTCTAGAATAGCCTTCGGCCATGTCTCTGATTTCAATTGCTGTCATAACCTTTGCTTCACAACCGATTGATAGTAGTGAATCCTGAAGAGCTAGGGCGTTCATAACTGTAGCTGACATGCCCATGTAATCGGCAGTTGCCCTATCAATGTTGCCTCCTGTTCTACCGCGGAAGAAATTACCTCCTCCAACTACAATAGCAACATCAACTCCATGCTCTCTGATTTCCTTAATCTGCTTGGCAGTCTGAAGTGTGACATCTGGATTAACTCCAAACTTATCATCTCCAGCGAGCGCCTCACCGCTAAGTTTAATCAAGACTCTTTTGTACTTAATACCCATGATGTCTCCTTGTGATGTCTATTTTTTAATATCTGCTAGATACATAACCGTAAACTTGTTTCCATCTTTTGATAGCTCGATAAGCTGCTGATACTCAGCTGCCTTACCTGTGCTACTCTTAGACTGCACGAAATCCTGTAATAAATCATATACGCTTTCAGATTTCTCTGGAGCCATGAAATCAAAAGATACATCTTTCATACCTTTAAATGTTCTTACTGTCTTAAAGAAAGTCTCTTCGTTACAAACACCATCTATCAAGCCAAGTTTCTGAGCTTGTTTGGCTGAATAAATTCGTCCATCAGCAATCTCTCTGACTCTATCCTCGGACATATTTCGACCCTTTGCAACGATTTTTACAAACTGATCATATGCTTCATCGATTAAACTCTGCATAATTTCGCGCTGTTCATCAGTTAGCTCGGTAGTCATGCTTCCCATCGCTTTGTTGCGTCCACTAGTAATCGTATTAGTCTTAATTCCAAGCTTATCTAGCAGACCTCTGACATCGTAAATAGTTCCTGTCTTAACTCCTATTGAGCCAGTCCATGTGTTACGATTCGCATAGATTTTGTCTCCTGCCATCGCAATATAGTATCCACCAGATGCCGCCTGATCTTGGAAATAGAAATATACTGGGCGCTTTGTTTCTTTCTTATACTTCATCAGCTGCTCGTACAGTTCATCAGATGTATACACACTACCGCCTGGTGAGTTAACTCGTATAACAATTCCACTGTTCGAAGAATCATCGATTAAATCATTAATTGTATTCATCGTCCAGGTGTGATCATATGTCGCCCGAGCGCTAGAATCACCGATTTCACCAACAACATCTAGAACGGCTACAGAGCCTCCACCAAACGAAGACCCTCCGCCTGAATAATCTAGTCGAGCACCACGAATAAATGCAAGTGATGTAAACACTATTCCCACAGTAAGTGTGAGCACAAGAACCGATATTAATACGATAAGCCATGATTCTTTGCGTTTAGCGGATGGATTGTTATTATATCCATTGCTGTTTCCCATGTTATTATCTCTCATTATTTAATCCCTATTATTTTCTCTATATTGATTTTTTCGCAAAAATATACCTAGTCTTATGTTAGCAAATATCACATTTTTTATCTAGGTGTTATATCAATTACTTCTGCCGATTCTACTGCTGTGCTCACGAGTGTATCAACATCGAGCGTTTCCTCTGACTTTTCGATTTTACTTAGTTTAGGCTTTGTAACCGGATGCTTAGGAAGGAATACAGTGCAGCAATCCTCATAAGGCTGAATGGATATATCGTAAGTTCCGATTTCTTTCGCCTTATCCATAATGTCCACCTTGTCCATAGCTATTAGCGGTCTCATAACTGGCATCTTAACAACGCTATCAGTAACGACTAGAGCCTCAGCGGTCTGGCTTGCAACCTGACCTAGATCCTCTCCTGTAATAAGCATCATATCCTTCTTCTGAATCGCGATACTTTCAGCAATTCGCATCATGAAACGTCTAACGAGAAGAGTAGTCTCTTCCTCAGGACAATTCTTTACGATTTCCTCCTGAATAGGTAGAAGATTTACTACATACATTCTGATAGTGCCCATGTAGCTCGCAAGCGTCGCACATAGGTCCTCAACCTTCTTCTGAGCACGCGGACTCGTGTATGGATATGAGTGGAAGTGAACAGCTTCAATTCTCATTCCTCGCTTTGCCATCATAAATGCAGCAACAGGACTATCAATTCCTCCCGACATGAGAATTAATCCCTTGCCATTAGTTCCAAGTGGAAGTCCACCGAAACCTTTGATTTTATCTCTAAATATATAAGTTCCCTCACGGCGAACATCGACATAGAGCTCACAGTCTGGATTATGCACGTCAACAGAGAGAACCTTGCAAGTCTTAAGAATCTTAGCTCCCACTACTCTACCGATTTCAGGCGACTGGATAGGAAATGTCTTATCAGCTCTTTTACCCTTTACCTTGAATGTCTTTATACCCTCTTTCTCAATCAGGTCCATCATAAACTCTGCCGCAGCTTCACCGATCTTCTCGATGTCCTTCTCAGCCTCAACCGCGGGGCTAACCGAAGCTACACCGAAAACCTTGGAGACTTTCCTAATGATTTCTCCTCTATCAATTTCCTTAGGCACTCTAACTATCATAAGTCCGTCATTCCACTTGGACTCTGTATTGTCGTACGACGTAAGAACGCTGCGAACTCTCTCGAGTAGTACTCGCTCAAAGTAGGGCTTATTCATACCCTTAAGTGCTACTTCTCCACATCGTACTATGTAAATATTCTTTTCATTCATAATAACCCCTATCTGAAGCTACCTAATCTTCTAAATTTTTTAACTGCAGCTGAAACCTTCAAAGCAGCTTCATCCATCTCTTCTAAAGTGTTGAACTCAGATATACTGAACCTAATTGCACCTTCAATTTCCCTGTGTCCAAGTCCCATTGCTGCCAATACGTGGCTATCGTTATTCTTATGAGATGAACATGCCGAGCCTGTAGAGACATATATCTCCTCCTGCTCTAAAGTGTGGAGAATAACCTCACCTCTTGAGCCAAGGAAAGAAACATTGAGTACTGACGGACAACGTTTTCCGTAATCAGATGTTTCAAATCCCATATCTATAGTTCCATTCACTATTATATCATCAAGTTCGGACATAAGTCCCTCACGAAGACGATTATTTAGATTAGCTAGGATTTCCTGCTTTTCTGACAGATTATCATATGAAAGCTCCGTAGCTAGCCCAAGCCCCGCTATTCCTTGAGTATTCTCAGTTCCAGAGCGATATCCTCGCTCCTGTCCTCCACCAGAAATAAAAGCTTGAAGATTTATACCTGATTTCATATACATTGCTCCAACACCTTTAGGTGCATGAAACTTGTGCCCACTTATTGTGATGATATCAAATGGCACATTCCTGAGATTCATCTTTCCAAAAGCCTGTACTGCATCCGTATGGAAGACGGTACTATTTCCATGTTCTTTGTTATACGTTTTAACCAATTCATATGCAGGTTCCACAGGCTGAATCATTCCTGTTTCATTGTTAACAGTCATCAATGAGACTAATATAACATTATCGTCTAATGACTGTTCTAAGGAGGATAGCTTGATAGTTCCAGTTTTATCTACGTCTAGATAGCATACTTCAAATCCATCTTCAGCCAATCTCTTGCATGTTTCAAGAACTGCTGGGTGTTCAATCCTAGAAGTTATGATTTTGTTACCCCTGCGTCTTAACTTTCTTGCGGTGCTAAATATCGCAGTATTATCACCCTCTGTTCCACCAGAGTTGAATACAATCTCCCCATTTGCTGGGAAGGCTTTGGAAACCCGTCCTCTGGCCTCGCGAATTAGCTCGGCACTATTTAGGCCGAGCGTATGGAGCGATGAGGGGTTTCCAAAGGCTTCCTTGCTTAGCTTATACACGAGTTCCGTTACTTCATCGTATTGACGTGTTGTTGCACTGTTATCTAGATATATCATGGTATCTCCAATATCATTAATTGCTTTTAAAAAGCTCTCCGCAAGCGGAGAGCTTAGTTTTACTTTGCATAATCTATTGCGCGAGTCTCTCTAACTACATTCACTTTGATGTTGCCTGGATACTCAAGCTCAGCTTCAATCTTCTTTGCAATTTCTCTAGCCAGCATTGGAATTTCATCATCTTTAACCTGGTTAGGCTTAACTGCAACTCTGATCTCACGTCCTGCCTGAATAGCAAATGACTTATCAACGCCCTTTGTAGTATTGGCAATATTCTCGAGGCTCTGAAGTCTCTTGATGTACGCTTCAAGAGTTTCCCTTCTTGAACCAGGTCTAGCTGCTGAAAGAGCATCAGCTGCACCTACGAGAACGGCTTCAAGTGTAGTGGCTTCAACATCTCCGTGATGTGCTTCAACACCATTGATAACCTTCCACGACTCCTTGTACTTCTTACAGATATTTACACCGATTTCTACATGTGTTCCTTCAACCTCATGGTCAATAGACTTTCCAATATCGTGAAGAAGTCCAGCTCTCTTAGCTAGTCTTGGATCAAGTCCTAGCTCTGAAGCCATCATGCCAGCAAGAAGAGCAACCTCCACAGAGTGCTTAAGCACATTCTGTCCGTATGATGTTCTGTATTTTAGTCTTCCAAGAAGTTTAACCATCTCAGGATGTAGGTTGTGTACGCCTGTCTCGAAACAAGCCTGTTCGCCCTCTTCTTTAATTATGTTGTTAACTTCCTTAGTAGCCTTCTGCACCATCTCTTCAATGCGTGCTGGATGAATTCTGCCATCTGATATCAGTTTCTCGAGTGCTCTCTTAGCAATCTCTCTTCTAACTGGATCAAATCCAGAGAGAATTACTGCTT
>NZ_CALHTQ010000031.1 GCF_938039775.1 uncultured Mogibacterium sp.
AATGGCTATTTTGAGCGAATACTAGATTCAACAAATTACAATAGAGTTGTAGCGTATAAGGGTCTAAATGATAATTATATTTCAGAAATTCCATCTATTAACCTAATAAAATCACATGGTTCAGTAAATTGGAAAATAGAAGAAGACAATGTAATTGTACTAGATAAAGTATATGATTCACCTATGGTTGTACCACCGACAGGGTATGAATCTCAGAAAACATTTTTAAACAATTACTTTCATGATATGTTACGAGTCTTCCAATTAGAACTTGATAAACCTCAGAGTGTTTTATTGGTTATAGGATTTTCATTTCAAGATCAACATATAGCAAAAATGATTAATAGAGCCCTACAAAATCCTGAATTGATTGTTTATGTTTTTGTATTTAGAGGACAAGGTAATGATATTAGAAAAAATTTAAAAAGAGAAGAGTTACCTTCAAATTTAAAAATAATTCTCCCATCGATGATATTTTCTCAACCATATATTGATAGTTTACTCAAGGAGGAGCTTGTCGAAAAAAAGGAAGAAATTATAAATTCCGTAACATTTAATCTGGATAATTTATCTGAAATATTACTCAATCCAGAATTTGAGATAGAAATTACAGAGGATGAAAAAAATGAAAAATAAAGACAAGATTTTAGGTGTAATAGTTGGTGTTGAAGGTAGAGAATCTGATGTTGCTATGTATAGTATGTCAAATGATACACATTTTATATGGTATGGAGATATTTTAAATGGACCGAGAGTTGGGGCACTTCTAACAATTTACCAAAATGATGTAAAAATAATAGCAAGTATATCTGGTGAAAGAATTATAGATAATAAAAATAAAGTTCAAAGCGAAGAGTTTGATAATAGGTATTGTAAAAATTCTATTAATAGAGTTATTAAGCTTATGACAAAAGGAGTTATTGAAAAAAATAGATTTGATGTTACAAGTAGATATGTTCCAATGGTTGGTAATGAGGTGAGTATAACCTCGGAGCAAGATTTAGATATAATATATGGCTTGAATTCAGAAACACCAACAATAGAAATAGGGAGTTCAATATTGGAGGGAAAACCTGTAAAATTGTCAATTAATAAGTTTTTTGCTTCACATATAGGAATTTTTGGAAATACTGGCAGTGGTAAATCGAACACATTGCACAAATTGTATTTAGAACTATTTAGGAG
Organism: uncultured Mogibacterium sp.; assembly: GCF_938039775.1. The sequence goes on from NZ_CALHTQ010000031.1 coordinate 1,186, forward strand.
TGAATACAATATTGAAATGAAGAAGGTTATGAGGGCGGTTGAGCTCGGTGCAGAATCAATCATGGATTTATCAAGTCATGGTGACACGCAGCCATTTAGAAGGAAACTCTGCACCGAATGCCCGGCGATGATCGGAACAGTTCCGGTATACGATTCTGTAATCCATTATCAAAGAGATTTAAATACCCTAACGGCACAGGATTTTCTGGATGTTATCAGGATGCATGCTGAAGACGGTGTAGACTTCGTAACTCTTCACTGTGGAATAACGCGCAAGACGATTGAGCAGATTAAGAACGGTACTCGCGAGATGAATATAGTCAGCAGAGGCGGAAGCCTTGTATTTGCATGGATGACTATGACAGGTGAGGAAAATCCGTTCTATGAATACTTTGATGAGATTGTTGAAATCTGCCGTGAGCATGACGTTACGATAAGTCTTGGAGATGCTTGCAGACCAGGCTGCCTCGCAGATGCGACAGATAATTGCCAGATTGAAGAGTTACTCAGACTAGGTGAACTAACAGATAGAGCATGGGCTAGAGACGTTCAAGTTATGATTGAGGGTCCAGGGCACATGCCAATGGATCAGATTGAGGCAAACATGAAAGTCCAGCAGACACTATGCAAGGGAGCACCTTTCTACGTGCTTGGACCTCTCGTTACAGATATCGCTCCAGGATATGACCACATTACTGCTGCCATAGGTGGTGCGATTGCCGCTTGGACTGGAGCTGCGTTCCTATGCTACGTTACACCAGCAGAACATCTCGCTCTGCCAAATGTAGATGACGTTCACGACGGAATTATCGCCAGCAAAATAGCTGCTCATGCCGCAGATATTGCGAAAGGTATTCCGGGAGCTCGTGAACAGGATGATAGAATGGCGAAGGCTAGAAGGGCACTTGACTGGGATGCACAGTGGCTTGAGGCACTTGACCCTGAAACAGCTAAAGCGATAAGAGAATCGAGAATGCCAGAGGAGGACCACTCCGATACATGCAGCATGTGTGGTAAGTTCTGTGCAGTTAGAAGCATGAATAAAGCACTTTCGGGAGAAGTTATAGATATCCTGTAGGTTAGTAGATACTATACTTGCATCTTAAAATGTCATAAATATAAAAAGAAGTGAGCGTCATGCTCACTTCTCTTATCTGTTGGCTGCTTTTCTCAGTATTCCAAAGCTAGGGTGTTCTAAACTAATAGGCAGTAACTTAATTCTTAAATCACCTGTCTTAATATCGTCGCCGATAAACACGCATCCTTTCTTTGAGCTCGGGTACGCCTGAGAAATAGCATAGTTACCATCGGAGATATCGAATCTAACCAAGGTATCAGAGATTTCAATGGTGCCTTTGGCACGTATGATATTTCCATATCTTTTTCTAATCAAATCCTCTAGGAAGAAGACAAGCTCTCCTATAGAAGGAAGTTCAGCACTAGGAACGCTGATGCTCTCAAATTCAGTTTCCTCCTTGACCTCGGGAATTTCAATGCTACCATCTCTTTTTCGAAGTAGAAACTCTTCCCATGAAGCCTGCGGTAGATTGCCGTAATGCTTGCTGATAATATTGGCATCGCCATTAATAGCCTTTATAGCCGAGACAACCGACTCTATGTCAACACCAACGGATTTATCGCATTTTGATAAGATTATAGTATCTGCACATTTAATTTGGTCGGTAAGTAGGTCGCGATATTCTTCGATGTGATGAAAAAATCTATTTGGATCGATAATCGTAATCGGAGCAAGCATTTCAATCTGTTCGTACTCAATCTGCGAAATGTTATTAATTACCTTTGAAAGATATCCGACACCAGTTGGTTCAACGATTAGATGTTCTGGGGCAATGGAATTTGCAATTGTAAGGATGTTTAAGGCAAAATCAGTTTTTCCACTGCAACATATACACTTTTCAGTAAGTTCCCACACGTTGAGTCCCGATTCTTTCTTCAAAATATCTTCATCGACATTAAGCGAGGCATATTCGTTCTCGAGGATTACAAAATCTCGATTTAAAGTATTTGACATCGCTTTGATAAACGTGGTTTTTCCTGCTCCTAGAAAGCCAGAAATAATCAGTATCTTCATAGGCATAATCCTTTTCGCAAATAATACTTGTATAAATTAAATCCCCAGCTGCGTGGAAGTGCTCTATAGGCATCCATCAAGGCTGGGGAAGTCAGCTCTATTTGCCGATATTAACAACTGGCTTGATTAGGTCAGCAGGCTTATCCTTCATGAGCATAAGTGCATCTTCAACGTGCTCAAAGCCATCAAATCTGTGAGTGATTAGATGTCTAACATCGAGCTTACCAACCTCGATTAGGCTAGCGAGCTTCTCAAGTCTTAGTCTACCACCAGGCATTAGTCCGCCTGTAATCATCTTGTGACCCATTCCGCATCCCCATTCAACACGAGGAATAGTTACGTGAGTTCCGGAACCTAGGTAGTTAACGTTACCGATCTTGCCACCTGGCTTGAGAGCCTTGATGATAGGGTCGAAGGATTCAACTCCTCCACCAGCAACGATAGCCTTATCTACACCCTTGCCGCCCGTTAGTTCAAGCACCTGCTCATCAATCGAACCCTCCTTATAGCTGATGAAATCTGTTGCACCATACTTCTTAGCAGCCTCTCTGCAAGCAGGTCTAGTTCCTACGCAGATAATTCTGGAAGCTCCCTTGAGGTTTGCACCAGCAACACTCATGAGACCTACAGGGCCAATTCCGTTAACAAGCACAGTGTCACCAAACTGAATGTCTGCAAGTTCTACACCGTGGAATCCTGTAGGAACCATGTCGGAAAGCATACAAGCTTCTTCTGGGGATACTGCCTCTGGCATGTGTGCGAGGTTTCCGTCTGCATCATTTACGTGGAAATACTCACCGAATACACCATCCTTGAAGTTCGAGAACTTCCAACCAGATAGCATACCGCCCGAGTGCATAGGGTATCCGCCTTGAGCTTCGAGTGAAGACCAATCAGGGGTAATCGCAGCAACCATTACACGATCTCCAACTTTAAAATCTTTAACGAGTTCACCAACTTCTTCAACGACTCCGCATCCTTCATGACCAAGAATCATGTTATGTCTGTCGCCTAGTGCGCCTTCCCATACAGTGTGAATATCAGAAGTGCAAGGTGATAAAGCTAGCGGCTTGATGATAGCATCAAGTCGTCCGCATGTAGGACTCTCTTTCTCTATCCACCCAGTT
>NZ_CALHTQ010000032.1 GCF_938039775.1 uncultured Mogibacterium sp.
CTCCATCATATGCAAATCCGACATCTGCCCCGAGCTCTACGACTTTCTGCTGCAGATTCTCAGGATGTGTGGACCCACATCCGTCATTGATGTTGATTCCATCTGGCTTATCGCTGATTACAGTAACATCTGCTCCGAGGGCCTCATACACGATATGAGCAGTCTCAAAAGATGCACCATTTGCAGCATCGAGCACAACCTTGATACCGTCGAGCCTTTTATCTATTGTCGTGAGCAGGAAGTCTGTATACTGCTTAATCGCACTGGCATCTTCTTCACGGCAGGTTCCGAGTTTAGCACCTACAAATTCATCAGTGCTAATCTCCTTCTCACCAAGGATAATTGCCTCAATCTCCTGTTCGAGCGCATCGTCCAGCTTGTAGCCCTCTCCGTTAAATAGCTTGATTCCATTGTATTCAAATGGGTTATGCGACGCTGAGATAACGACTCCCGCATCTGCATTGTACTTTCTCACCAGGTGTGCAACTGCTGGTGTAGGAACGATTCCGAGTTTAATTACATCTCCACCAACTGAAAGCACTCCAGCTGTTAGAGCATTTTCCAGCATATCACCAGAAATTCTCGTATCGCGTCCGATGATTATTACAGGTCTCTTTTCGTTCTCTCCGAGCACAAATGCTGCTGCTCTACCGATATCGAATGCAAGCGAAGCTGTGAGTTCTGTATTAGCAACGCCTCTTACACCATCTGTTCCAAACAATCTGCCCATTGGCTTCTCCTTAATTCCTTAGTATATTCTGCAAAGTATAAAGTCTGTCTTTGAAATGCTCAAGTGGCCGTTAATATATAACGGCTGTCAGTAGATTATCCCCTATTGATATTACTGAATTGTAATCGTTATCTGAGCACTTTGAAGTGCTGCCGTCAGTCCTGAATTATTGGTCAGGTATGCTGTAACCGTGTGTTGACCTACCCCAAGCCCCCCTGCATCTGCGCTAATCACGAACGAACTAGCGGTAATACTTGATAGCTTCTCTTGGCTACCAGTCACGACAACATTAACTCCACTATCCGCCTTTGCAGTGTGTCCACTTGCAACGTTGTTTATATTGATCGATTCTGCTGACACGTTCACAGTCTTAGATGTGCTCGTGCTAACCTTAACCTTGAGCTTAACGTGTCTAGACTCGTTAGCTATGTTCACACCCTCTGGCAAATCATAGTCGATGTTTAAATCCTTCGTCTCAGTAATGGAACTTATATCCATCTCTTTGGAAGTAATCTCGGTTACATCCTTGATATCCTTGCTTCTGCCCTTGATCACAATAGTGCTTGGAACAGAGTACGTACGCGCCACACTGCCATCCTGAGTGTTAGTAACCTTAACCTTGAGCTTCACAGTCTTGGTCTCACCCTTATATGCGGTTACAGAAACTTTGCCTGGATCCGTAGTTAGATAATCTACCTTGTGTCCACTTCCATCTACAGGCATTGCTACTACGCTAAATTCCTTTGCCTTATCTGTAACTTTATTGGCATCAAGTGCAAGTTTTACCGAGTCAACATTCTTAATCAGACTTGCAGCTCCTTGAACCTCTACTTCCTTGCTACCCTGCTTCTTGACTACAGGCTCACCGCTTTGACCATCCAGGTAAGTGGTGTATGTACTTACTTTCTTTACTTCGAGATCTTCAACTGTCACAGAGATACTGCTTTCGCTCTGGGATTTAACTGCGATTGCTCCAGGCACACTTACCTGCACCGCCATCGTATTCTCACCCTTACCAGCATTAGCAGCATTGACCGTAGCAGCAATTTCAGACTTCTTAAGTTCATTTATCGCTGACCGTCTACCGACAAGTGTGACTGATATCTTCTCCGTATCCATCTTGCTTACTGCAAGGTCATTCTTAGCAAGTGTATTTGAATTAGTGACTGTCACTGGAATATTCGTATATGTCCTAGTTATTGTCGGATTGATGCTGTATACAACGTATAACCAGGCCGCAAATGCTATCGCAATTGAGAGCGCTAGGTTCACTTTGTTGATTTTCTTCTTACTTGCTTCGTTATTTTGCATCGTGCTTTCCCCCCTTTCGGCGTACTA
>NZ_CALHTQ010000033.1 GCF_938039775.1 uncultured Mogibacterium sp.
ATTAAAAATAGACCAACAATGCGGATGATTCTCGACGGCTACGGAATCCGCGAAGAATCGCACGGCAACGCAATTGCTGCTGCTCGAAAACCTCATCTAGATGCGCTTTTCGCAAAATACCCGTTCATCACCCTAGAGGCGAGCGGTGAATTCGTCGGTCTTCCTGATGGGCAGATCGGCAACTCAGAGGTTGGGCACACTAATATAGGTGCAGGAAACGTTGTGCTACAGGATCTTCCTCGCATCAATAGGTCGATTAGCACAGGCGAATTCTATAACAACAAGGTACTGCTTGAAGCCATGGAAAATGCAGCTTTGGGCCATACCCTTCACATAATGGGTCTATGCTCGGACGGCGGCGTGCATAGTAAGCTCGAACACCTCTACGCAGTTCTCGAGCTCGCAAAGCGTTCAGGTATCAAGGATGTAGTGGTTCACTGCTTCCTCGATGGCCGCGACGTACCGCCTCGCAGTGCGATGACTTATCTATCTGCGCTCGAGGGCAAGTTCAAAGAACTAGGTCTTGGTAGAATCGGAGTTATCTCTGGGCGTTTCTACGCTATGGATAGAGACAAGCGCTGGGAGAGACTCGAGCTTGCATATGATGCACTTACACTTTCTGAGGGTATCAAGGCAGCTTCTGTGGATGAAGCGATTCAGATATCTTATGACAAAGATGAGTCGGATGAATTTGTGCTACCAACAATCGTTGATGACACTGCTATCAAGGATGGAGATTCGGTTATCTTCATAAACTACAGACCCGACCGCGCGCGTGAGATAACTCGTGCAATTGTGGACCCTGACTTTGATGGATTTACAAGAAAGAAGACTTTGAGCAATATCGTTTACGTATGCATGGCTGAGTATGATGCTTCCATGCCAAATGTAAAAGTTGCCTTTCCACCAGAAGTAGTTGAGCCGACCCTCGGAGGCGTGGTAGCTGCCGCAGGACTTACTCAGCTTCGCATAGCTGAAACGGAGAAATACGCACATGTTACATTCTTCTTTAACGGTGGCGTTGAAGATCCAGTTCAGGGTGAAGACCGCATCTTAATTCCATCTCCAAAGGTTGCAACATATGACCTTCAGCCTGAAATGAGCGCTCCACTCCTAACCGAGAAGGTCCTGGAAGCAATCGACTCTGATAAGTACGATCTAATTATCTTAAACTTCGCAAACCCTGACATGGTAGGACATACAGGAGTTTTCGATGCAGCGGTTAGTGCAATAGAGACTCTCGACGGCCTTGTACAACAGATTGTGGACAAGATTCTGGCAAAGGACGGTCAGATTCTGCTTACAGCAGATCACGGAAATGCCGACTACATGCTAGATGACAAGGACAATGTGGTTACAAAGCATTCGCTTTCGCCAGTGCCACTCTGTCATATTGCAAATGAGCCGCAGAACTTCAAGGTTTCTCACGGCAAGCTGGCAGATATCTCGCCAACTCTGCTGACACTCATGGGACTTGAGGTTCCAGAGGGTATGGGTGGAGATGTGCTAGTCTAGTTGACATTGCTGACAGCGCCCTCATGCTGGCTTCCGGAATAGTGACTACAAACGAATCATAACCACCAGCTCAGCTGGTGGTTTGTTTTGGCCCTATAAGGGCCTTTTACCTGCTGCATCTTAAGAT
>NZ_CALHTQ010000034.1 GCF_938039775.1 uncultured Mogibacterium sp.
TTAACAATGCTCTACGTGAAGAGACTGGCAAGGACAAGAAAGATATCGGAAGAGAAGCATTTCTCGAGCGAGCATGGAAGTGGAAGGAAGAGTACGGAGGCAGGATCACGAAGCAGTGCCGAAAGCTCGGAGATTCCTGTGACTGGCGTAGAGAACGTTTCACAATGGATGAGGGATGTAACAAGGCCGTAACAGAGCTATTTATCAGACTCTACGAGAAGGATATGATATACAAGGGCAACAGACTTGTAAATTGGTGTCCTGACTGTATGACATCTCTATCTGATGCAGAGGTTGAGCATGAGGATGAGCAGGGTAAGTACTGGTACTTCCGCTATCCTGCAAAGGACGGTGGAGAAGGCATCACCGTTGCTACATCGAGACCAGAAACTATGTTCGGTGACGTTGCAATAGCTGTAAGTCCTGAAGATGAGAGATATACTGATTTAGTAGGTAAGACAGTAATTTTACCTATTTTGAACAGAGAAATTCCTGTAATCGCAGATGAGTATCCAGATCCTGAGAAGGGAACTGGCGCTGTAAAGATTACTCCTGCTCACGATGCTAACGACTTTCTCGTAGGCCAGAGACATGACCTTGAAATGATGTCCTGTATGAACGATGATGCTACGATGAATGAGCTAGCTGGCAAATACGAGGGAATGACCAGATATGAGTGCCGTAAGGCCTGGGTACACGACCTTGAAGAGGCTGGATTCCTCGTTAAAATTGAAGATCTAACTATTCCAGTAGGGAAGTGCTATAGATGTCACAACGCCATTGAGCCGAAGCTTTCGGATCAGTGGTTTGTAAAGATGGAAGAACTCGCTAAGCCAGCGGTTGAGGCGGCAAAGTCTGGAAATCTAAAGCATGTTCCAGAGAGATTTGAAAAGATTTACCTAAACTGGCTAAACGATATTCACGACTGGTGTATATCTAGGCAGCTATGGTGGGGTCACCAGATACCAGCATATTACTGTGATGACTGCGGTGAAATCGTCGTAAGCCACGATATGCCAAGCGAATGCCCTAAGTGTGGATGCACGCATTTCCACCAAGATGAGGACGTACTTGATACTTGGTTCAGCTCTGGATTATGGCCTTTCTCAACACTAGGATGGCCTGAGAAGACACCTGAACTAGACTATTTTTATCCAAACTCAGTTATGGTAACAGGCTATGACATCCTATTTTTCTGGGTAATCAGAATGGTATTCTCAGCTTGTGAAGTTATGGGCGAACCACCATTCGAATACGTATTCCTACATGGACTCGTTAGGGATGAACAGGGTAGAAAGATGAGTAAGTCCCTAGGTAACGGAATCGATCCACTTGAAGTAATCGATAAGGTAGGAGCGGATGCGCTTAGATTTATGCTGATTACAGGTATCACACCTGGTAACGACACTAGGTTCATCTGGGATAGACTCGAGTCCTCGCGTAACTTCGCTAATAAGCTTTGGAACGCTTCAAGATTTACAATCATGAATCTTCAAGACGACGACGGCAACCTACTGCCAATGGCATCTGCTGAAACTGCAGTGCTTAGAGACGAAGATAAGTGGATTATCTCGCTTGTAAATGAAGCTGCAGCAGATATTACAAATTCTCTAGATAAGTTCGAG
>NZ_CALHTQ010000035.1 GCF_938039775.1 uncultured Mogibacterium sp.
GCTCTATGAGCAACTTGGCGCAGATTATTCTGCTAGCATGGTTGAAAAGTATGGTATCAGTACTATTGACAAGTCAGCAAACGGCGATATGAACCCTGCTGCACTTGCTCTCGGAGGTCTCTCAAAGGGTGTGTCTCCTTACGAGATGGCGGAAGCGTACGCTACATTCCCTAACGGAGGAGTTCGTGTTGAGAATAGAGTTTTTACAAAGGTTGTAGATAGAGATGGACGTACCATTCTAACTACAGAAAAGAAGAAGCATAAAGTTCTTGATGAGGGTGTTGCCTACATAATGGTAACAATGCTCAAGTCCGTAGTTAATGGTGGTACTGGTTCTAACGCTGCAATCTCTGGCGTTGAGGTTGGTGGTAAAACTGGTACAACAAGTAGTAACTACGATATCTGGTTCGATGGAATTACACCAAAATATGCGGCTTCACTATGGATTGGTACCGACGTGAACATTCCACTCACCTCTTCATCCTCTGCAGCTGCAAGTCTTTGGTCTAGAATCATGCGTAATGTTCCTAATATTAGAAAAGGTTCGTATAAGGCGGCCCCTTCAAATGTAGTCCGTAAGAATGGTGAATTTTTCACTAAAGGAACTGAAGGAGGACTAGGTTCTAATCCAGATAACGAGTCAGAACAAACAGAAGTTATAGAAGAAGAAGAACAGGAATCTACTAATCAGAATCAAGGAAATAACAACAATTCTAATAATCAGAATAATCAGAACAACCAAGGCAATAATCAGAGTAACCAAGGTAACCAGGGTAACCAAGGTAATAATCAAGGCAACCAAGGCAATAACCAAGGACAGCCAAGTAATCCATAAAGAACTTGGCATTACTGTTATCTGACTAGTTCTAAAACTTTAAGCATATAAATAGCGGGGATTCTCACTTCAACTTGAGATTCTCCGCTATTACTTCTTTATTAATACTGACTCTTGCGAGTGATACATCATCCTATGCCAGCACGACGTTAATCTTTGCTTCTATACTTTGCTCTAGCCCCTGCTCTGAATACAGCTTCTCCTTTATAAATAAAATTATTAAATCCTTTTGCTACGAGCAGCTCGTAAAACACAGTCTGTCCAAAAAACATATTACCCATGGCTTGATACATTGGTAGCTTTAGTATAAATGTGAGAAATATCGCCATAAGTTTTGTGTATTCTCCCACTTGTGGCATACCTATAAACAAAAATGCAACCAATGGTAGGCTTGAAAACATTACAAGCGGTATATATGTCATATCCAGCTGGAACATGCGATACTTATTTCCTGCCATGAGCCTCCTACTCTCAGCTAGACAACTCATAGCACTTCGCCTAGGATCTTCTGCTAGAACATTAAAGGCTTGCCTAAACATATAGAACGCGATAATTCCAGGTACTACTAAAAACATAGCCAGGATAGAAATAACTGTCATCTGGATTATATATATTAGTGTTGCACTAAAGAAAAACCTTACTCCATCGAGAATAGACGGGTAATCTATTTGCTTATTTCTAAGATATCTAAGTATATAAAGCGAACGGCCTAACAGAAGTACACCTCCGAGTGCCATCGCATATACGAAAGATGAAAATGCAATATCAGGTAGCTGAGCGAGCAGCTTAGGATCAAGATTCCCTGCTACAACTTTAAAATAAGATCTTGGTACGAAATAACCTAGAACAGCTGGTACCAAATCCATAAACACATAGAACAAGACAATTCCTAACGTATACTGCATAATATTATCCTTCATATGCATTATGGAGAGGTATCTGATCTCACCTAAATCCTCACGAACGATGTAATGATTATTATTTTCAGTCATTATAACTCACTTTCTAGTTTAGAATCGCCTCTAATTGTAATATACTAAAAGCAGTAATTCAAGAATTTAAAGAACGAGGTGATACTATGTATAACACAGCACTGATAATTCTATCTTTTATTGAAAAGACAAACGTCTCACAGCTCAACGCGTCTTCAAGCGCCAGTGACTATATTGTCTGTGCTGATGGCGGTGTAGATGTGGCAACTCAATATGGCATCAGACCTGACTGCGTGATTGGCGACTTTGACTCCACCAATACAAACAACCGATTAGACTGCCTTTACATCACCCTTCCTTCCGAAAAAGACCTTACTGATACAGAAGCTGCAATCAATCATGCAATCGAGCTAGGCATCAGCGATATCACCGTGTATGGAGGAATCGGTGGCAGGCTTGATCACACGCTAGGAAACGTAGGTTTGCTAGAGAAATATCTAGGCAGACTTGAGCATCTGAAGTTTATTGATGGAAAGAATTCCATGCAGCTCCTTGATAGTGAAGTCTGCAGTTCAGCTATGCTTACACCCGATTCTTCGTATAAATACTTCTCTTTGATACCGCTAGACTCAACCGCTGAAGGTGTTACTATCACAGGAGCCAAATATTGCCTCGATAACGTGTCAATCTCGCGTTCTTCGACTCTTTGTATCTCAAACGAGATTTCATGTAGTCACGCCCATATTTCAGTGCGATCAGGAAAAGTGCTTTTAGTACGTTCTGGCGAATAGACTGTTTAAAATAATCGTGATATACTGCTCAGATAGTCACGAGTCTTAACACAAATACAAAAGTCTCTGCATCAATGCAGAGACTTTTGTTATTTTCTACGACCTTAATATCCGCATACCGTCGCCTTATTCAGTCTTTTACTCCTCTCTTAGAGTAACACCCGTCTTCTTTTCAAGCACATTCAAGATATTCTTAGTCTTCTTTTCAATCTGCTTGGCCGTCATTGTACTGTCATCATTTCCAAGCTTGATGCGAAGCATTATTGACTTCTTACCTTCTGGAATTTGAGCACCTCTGTACTCCTCAATGAAGCTGACTTCCTTAGCCATATACTTGATTGCTTCGTAGATATCCTCCCACTTAACATCCTCATCTGCTAGAAGCGATAAATCTTCTTCAACCAACGGGAACTGTGGTAAGTGCTTGAATTCATTTGTTCTAGATGTAAATGGAACGAGCTTATTGACTTCTAGTTCAAATACAGCCGCACTAGCTTTCTTTACACCAGCATCTGCTAGTGTTGCAACAGAAACGAGTCCGAGCGATCCAATAACCTCATTTTTATCATTGATGATATTTAAGTATACATCTGAATCAGCCCAAGATGGTTTATGGACCTGCTTAAACTGATATCCGTTCATATGGCAATATCTAGGTAGCGATTCAACCACACCCTTAGCCTCAAAGAACAGCCCTTTTGCATCCTTACCAACGAGTGCACCAGTGAGCATAAGTCTGTGAACTGGCAATATCTCATCTTCTGAAGACGGATGAAATTCGCCTTTTTCAAATACTTCTGCAACCTCGAAAATCTTGAAGTTATCATAGTATCTGAGATTTTTTACGATAGCTTCGAGAGAACCAGGAACTAGTGACTGTCTTAGGGTTGCAAGCTCTGGTGCTGGCGGTGTTGCCAGTCTTATGCCATTCTTCATTTCAATCTTTGCAGCCTTGATATACTTCTCATCAACCCAAGGATATGTGAATATCTCATTAAATCCACACCTAAATGCTAAATGCTCTTTAAGATTTCTATTTAGGTCCATATCAATCTGATGAACCGCATTCTCAAAGTTAACAGGTAGAGGTTTGGATTCGAAATTCTCATATCCAATCAATCTTGCAATCTCCCCGAGTACATCATCTCTCATCGTGATGTCGCCTGTTGAACGCCATGTTGGTGCAACTGTATGATATACTCCGTTCTTAAACTGGACATCAAATCCAAGTCGCTCCAAAGTATCTGAAATTTCTTTCTCTTCAAGAACCTTTCCAAGTCTTGTGTCTAGAAACGCTTTAGTAATATCGACTTCTGCTCTCTCTGTAACAACAGGGTTAACATCTTTAAAAGCAGTGATCTCTGCTTCAGGGAAAATTTTCTTAAATAGATTCATTCCTAGTGCAAGTCCCTGCTCTACTCGCTGGGTATCGATGCCCTTCTCATATCTGATAGAAGAGTCTGTCTTTTCATCAAAGCGCTTTCCCGTGTTTCTAATAGTGCTAGCCGTGAAGTTAGCAACCTCCAGCACTACATCAACTGTATCATTAAGGATGGAATCCTTCTTACCACCTCTGATACCTGCAAGCGCCATAGGCCCTTCAGTATCACAGATTACCAAATCTTCTGTTGTTAACTTAATGTTGGCTCCATCAAGTAATTCTAGCTTCTCGTCTGAGCGAGCATCACGAACAATGATTTTTTCACCAGTTACATGAGTTCTGTCAAATGCATGTGTAGGCTGACCCACACTTAGCATAATATAGTTGGTAATATCAACAATCGCATTGATAGGTCTCATACCTCCATTGATAATCGCAGTCTTCATCCATAGAGGTGACTCCTTTATAGACAGATTTCTAATCTCAAGACCCGCGTATCTATAACACTTTTCTGGAGATTCGATTTCAACGTCGTACTCTCTAAGTCCTTTAGGCGCAACAAATTCATCTAATGGCTTTAGAGGTAGTTTATAAATTGCTGCGAGCTCTCTAGCAATACCGTAGTGCCCCCATAGGTCTGGTCTATTAGTCAAAGACTTATTATCAATCTCAAGGACAGTGTCGTTCATGCCTATAATATCAGCAATATTCTGCCCTGGCTCTGCATCAATATCTCCAAGATCAACAATAATTGCTGGGTCATCAGTAGGATAGAAATCTTCAAGATAAACTTCTTCTGCGCCACAGATCATGCCGTAAGAAGCAACTCCACGCATCCTAGTCTCTTTAATCTTCATAAGTTCGCTCTCACCGTGCCAATATACCTCAGCTCCTGGTTTTGATACGACTACTTTTTCTCCCTCATACAAATTCGAACCGCCACATACAATCTGAACATCCTCTGCTTCACCGATATCTACCATGCAAACTCTCAGCTTATCAGCATTAGGATGTGCCTCAACTGATGTAATCTTACCAACAACAATATCATGGAATTTCTCAGCAGCATCAACAACATCTTCAACCTCAACAGTTCTCATGGTTAGGTCGTAAGCTATCTGCGCATTCGTTAAATCCGCAGGTATATCAATATAATTTTTTACCCAATTTAGTGATACTTTCATAACGCCCTCCTACTTGAACTGCTCTAAGAATCTAAGATCAGCACTATGGAAAAGTCTTACATCGTCAACTCCGTAGCGCATCATAACAAGCCTATCTAGCCCAATATTAGTGTAGAAACCAGTCCACACATCAGGGTCAAGGTTAGCAGATTTAAGTACATTTGGATGAATTACGCCCCCTGGCATAACCTCAATCCACCCATTCTGGTTGCATACTCTGCAACCCTTACCACCGCACACAAGACACTCCATATCGATTTCGTAGCCAGGTTCAGTGAATGGAAAGAACCCTTCACGCATGCGAACGTTAATTTTTCTTCCAAATACTTTTTCAAGAATAGTCTCGATCATTACCTTTCCAGATGAGAAAGACAAATCCTTGTCTACAATCAGTGCTTCGTACTGAAAAAAAGCTCTTTCATGTCTAGCGTCGGTATTCTCATTTCTATATACACGACCTGGGTACACAAATCTCGTAGGTGCACCAACTTCAAGTAACCGTCTTACAGATGCACCAGTGAGGTGTGGTCTGAGGCAAAGCCTTTCAGTACCAGTATTATCCTCCGTACCCTCAATCCAATACGTATCCATCATCTGTCTAGCTGGATGGTCAGCCGGGAAATTCAAGTTGTCAAAAGCATACTTTTCGCTACTAATATCATTCTCGCTAAATATCTCAAAGCCCAAGGAGAGAAAGGCATCGTTGAGATCATAGCACATCTGAGTAATTGGATGAAGAGCACCACTCTTGATAGGTGTTCCAGGTAATGTGAGGTCGATTTTCTCATCGACAGCTGACTTAGAAGCAATAAGCTGCTCCTCTCTCTCACTTATCTTTTCTGCAAAGAAATTCTTAATCTCATTTGCCTTCATTCCAACAGTTTTTCTCATATCTGGTTCCAGCTTTCCCAGGTTTTTTAGTACATCAGTCAATGCACCACTCTTACCTGTAAGCTCTCTACGAACATCCTGTAGTTTTTCAACTGTTTCAGCATTTGAAATGCTCAAAAGTCCTTTTTCACGGATCTCTTCTAATCTGTTATGCATAACTTAAGCCCTCCTTATAAGCATGCTATCTTAAAAATATACCCAAATATTTTATCATTTTTTGTTGTTTTATTCAACAATGCCTACGGCTGATTTCGTATAAAATTAAGTATTTTCAATAGAAAAGGACATGTACAAAAGTACATGTCCTAGATTTTTGTGAGTATTCTTAATCTATTTCTTAGAATAGAATTCCGCCAAACTGTACGAATACAGGTGCGAATACAAGAGAAACGATTGTCATCAGCTTGATAAGGATGTTAATGGATGGGCCAGATGTATCCTTAAATGGATCACCTACAGTATCACCAACAACTGTAGCCTTATGAGTATCACTTCCCTTTCCGCCGTATGCTCCGCTTTCAACGTATTTCTTAGCGTTATCCCAAGCACCACCAGCATTAGACATCATGATAGCAAGTAGAACACCAGATGCAAGTGATCCAGCAAGCATTCCACCAAGAGCCTCAGTACCTAGAAGCAGACCAATAATAAGTGGTGCTACGATAGCAAGTAGACCAGGTGCTATCATCTCGTGAAGAGCAGCACCTGTTGAAATGTGTACACATCTAGCATAGTCAGGCTTTGCAGTTCCTTCCATGATTCCCTTATTCTCGCGGAACTGACGTCTTACCTCTTCAATCATCTCGTTTGCAGCTTTTCCTACAGAGTTCATGGTCATAGCTGAGAATAGGAATGGAAGCATAGCTCCAATAAATAGTCCAACGATTACAAGTGGATCAAGCAAGCTAATCTGACTTAGCTTTGCAGAAACAGCAAATGAAGCGAATAACGCAAGTGCTGTAAGTGCAGCAGAACCGATAGCAAATCCCTTACCGATAGCAGCAGTTGTGTTACCTACAGAGTCAAGAGTATCTGTAATCTCTCTTACACTTTCTGGTAGCTCTGACATCTCTGCAATACCACCAGCATTATCAGAAACTGGACCGTAAGCATCTACAGCAACTGTCATACCTGTTGTAGATAGCATACCTACAGCAGCAAGAGCGATTCCGTATAGTCCTGCAAACTTGTATGCAACAATGATACCAACTGAAATGAATACGATTGGCCATAGTGTTGAGCTCATTCCAACACCAAATCCGCTAATAATTGTAGTTGCAGAGCCAGTCTGTGACTGCTCAGCAATCTTCTTTACGAATCTGTAAGAATCTGAAGTATATACCTCAGTGATAGCTCCTATAATAACACCGACTAGTAGACCTGCGATAATTGCGTATGCATATGTCAAAGATCCAAGAAGCTTGTTACTTAGTACGAGGGAGCAGATAATTACAATTGCACTGCTCACATATGTACCAACATTAAGCGACTTAGCAGGGTTAACATTTGCGCTCCCTCTAACACACATTACACCAATAACGGATGCAAGGATACCAACTGCAGCAATTAGCAGTGGGAATATCGCAGCTGTTGCCTCAGTGAATGTTCCAGTTACACCAGAAGCATCAACAGCGACAGCAGCAAGAGTAACAGCAGAGATAATAGAACCAACGTATGACTCAAATAGGTCTGAACCCATTCCAGCAACGTCACCTACGTTATCTCCTACGTTATCAGCAATAACAGCTGGGTTTCTAGGGTCATCCTCAGGAATACCTGCCTCAACCTTACCTACAAGGTCAGCACCAACGTCAGCAGCCTTAGTATAAATACCACCGCCTACACGTCCAAATAGAGCCATTGAAGAAGCGCCTAGACCGAAGCTAGTGATACACTGCATGATTGATGCAAGATCTAGAGCAACAACCACAATTCCTAGACCTAAAAGACCTAGACCAGCAACGCAAAGTCCCATTACCGCACCACTTCTGAATGCAATCTTAAGAGCCTTTGGCATACCAGATTCCATAGCAGCGTTTGCAGTTCTTACGTTACCCTTTGTAGCAACGTTCATACCGAAGAACCCTGCAAGTACAGATAGAAGAGCTCCACAAACATAGAGGATTGCTGATGTCCAATTGATTGCAAATCCAATAAGTACAAATAGAGCAACAATTACGATAACCATCGTCTTGTACTCCCTCTTAAGGAACGCAAACGCACCCTCTCTGATGTAGCCGGATATTTCCTTCATTCTGTCAGTACCTTCCGGCGCCTTACCTACCCAAGAAGCAAGTGCGAAAGCTACAAGCAGACCGATTAGTGCCGCAGCAGGAATCATCCACTTAATCGCCATAATAAACCTCCTTGAAACATGAAAACAACATTCTCAAATTCCTTAAAATATAAAATAAATATATTAAAGATATACAGAGGCATTTCTATTTACCTCTGTATATCAACATAAACAATTTAATAATTTACTGTATTTTTAAATAAATACTAGTTGAAAATTGCTACGATGACCAATGCCACAACGATATAAATAGCCGATACAACTGTCGTAATCTTTGCGAGAATTGCATCATAACCGTTGCTCTTCTTCTTTCCAAACAGCTGCTCAGCACCGCCAGCTATTGATCCTGAAAGACCGTCACTCTTGCTAGACTGAAGCAGAATGCTTAGGATAAGAATCACACTTGTCACAAGTAAAACAACCATCAGTGCGGTGTGCATAATCTCCTCCACATAAGTTCTAATAATAACTTCTTTTATAACCATGTAAGTTTAACATAGAGAGTGCACAAAGTCAACATATAGAAACCCCTCTACCGCTTGAAATTCTATACAATCAGGGTTTTAATATATTCGATTTACTAAATAAAATTAGGGCCTTTTTTATGAATAAGGTCCTAATTTAATTCATAATATAAAGTTGAACCATATATCACCTACACATACTGCGCAAGCAAAGTCTTAAGAGCCGAAGCACTGCTCGAGTGAACCCATGCAACTTCAACATTTTTACGCTTGGCCTCAGCAACAGCAGTATTCATCATCTTATGTGACACTGTATTTGTAAACATTACTAATAAATCAGGACACCCCATCTTCTTACCAACATTGCCGCGCTCTTTAGTGAATACCTTTGCTTTGCACCCATGTTTTTTGCAAATCTCCTTATATTGACACTCCATGCACTCATTTCCGCCTACTATGACAATACTCATAATCCGTCCTCCCAGTTATGCACAAACAGTTAGTTTCGCAATATCACCGTCTTGTTTAAATCTCTTCATATAGATCGTCTCGCAACGTCTATATTTTGTAAATAGAGTCTTTGCGTATTCAACATCACCGTAAACTTTCCATTGACCACACACCTTGCAATTATTTCCACAGTGGTTTATAAACCCTTCAACATCATCAACAGGGTATCCTAGAAAAATGCCAACTTCATGCGGAAAGCTTCCACATATAGACAGTCTCTGTTTAAGCCTATGAAGTGCATCATCTATATCACAATCTTTATATCCAAAGTCATGCATAAGGCCTTGTACACGGAATTCAGATAGTCTCTTTTTAAGCATTATAGGCCTAAAAACATACATTAATGCTCTCCTGCCATTATCCTGTAAGACGATTAAATTAACACCCTTACGGTTTAGAATCTCATTAATTTTGATAAGCTCAGCATCAAAAGATTCTTTTGAAATATAATTGTATCCAAACATGCTCCCAGTCTTAATCCTAGCTAAAGTTGGTGCACAAAACTGAATAATCTTATCCTCTAACATCCTTTACCCCTGTATTGATTTTTGCAATTCCCTGTAACATGAAATTTAAATACAAATGTGTAAACACTTAGAGTTAAATATATCTAACTCATATGTCTTAAAAAAGACTCTTAAGTTAGAGCCTTTTAACTACTGATAAAAATACCATATTTTTTGTATTTAAGTCAAGATAAAATGATAATAAATCTATTAATTTCCATAAAATCAATTTGATTTAATAGATAAAATCTATACATTATCTCTTTAAAGTACATTCGCAACACCATATGCCGTTAAAGAAGACTGATTAAACATTTGTTTTTTTAAGCTCATAACTATACTGCACTCTCATTAAGCGCTCGATTGAGATGCTTTTCCGCAATACGCCTAGCTCTATATATCTCGTTTTTTGCTAATTCTTCTTTAATAAGCTCAAAACAATTCAGTGCCTTTTTCTTGTTCTTAGTCACAATCTTATCTATAAGCCTGATTAGCTTTATATTAAATGGTGTCATAGTAGTATCTGGATAAAACAAGAGTCTAATACTCTTGTAGTCCGTCCTATTTTCAACTGTATAAATAAGTTCTGGCTCTATAAGATATCTTTCAGCGCCAATTAGCATTTGACGATTTGCTTCATTTATCATTATAAAGGTTAATATCAGCTGAAGTTTATCTACCTCCGTAAGGTCACGATACATCAGTCTCTTCTTATTCTTTTTATTATATGAGAATATGTAAGTATCATTCTCACATATAATAGTCATCTCTAAAAACGACTTCGCATAGCGACTACACAGAATCTCGCATATATATCTAGGCATCTTATAATCAGTAATGCTCTGTCTGATTTCCTTTTCCACTTTTTTAACCTCCACACTTTGAACATGGCGTGTATCCACGTCTCTCAGCAATTTTCTTTGTTATCTCTATGTAATTCCTCTCCATTACTCTACATCCATTCAGATGATAACATTCCCCTTCGACAGGATAGTAATACACATTTATTCCAATCTTCGCTTTTTTACTTTTACATACTGGACATGGGTCAAATTCTTTTCTTAAGCCAGGAGTAAGTGCTGTTGATATTACCTTAGAATTCATATATGTGCATCCCTTATTATGATACTTTTCTCCCCGTTTAGGAAAAATGTATACCGTTTTATCCCCTTCACCAGTAAGGTCATCGACTGTCATATGCGTATTCTTTCTAACACGTCCCACGTAAGCACGTGTTACTGTCTTAATCTTATAGTTTGCCTCTGCCTTAAATCCAATGGGATTTTTTGTATTTAGTCGCATATTTGCATCGAGTGCAATTACTTCATCAATTCCTAGCATATTTTTTCTATACACTGCTGAACTCACAATAAAACCATCAATCTGTGAATGATTTGAGCTTAGTTCACTACTTATTTGGTGATGAATTACCGTGTACGTATTAACTTTTGAAGCAACTGCTGCCGATTTCCTCAATTGATTTGCTGATATGTAATTTGCATCCTCTATACAGCTGTAAGCTGAAATTATAGAGCTCATAACCATAATAGCAATCATGAATATCGGCAGCATTAAAGTCGCCTCAACTAAATAACTTCCCCTCTTATTTTTAATGTCTTTACCTATATGAATCATCAACCTCATATGATTTACCATTTACTTTTAAATTGAATCTTACCCCACAGTTATATTCATCGAAGTTAAAGTCATCATAGTACCGGTACTTCATGTTAATCTGTATTAGATCCATGATTCTACGTGTCCTCAGATCTTTAGGGGTTGTCAGCATCATGAGAAGGAGATAATCTTCATAGCTTTGACCATTCATCTTCTCTACATAGCTCTCCGTTTTACTCATCTCCTTAAGCTGCTCAGAATTCTCGTTCATTAACTTCCTAGATTCTTTATCTATCTTTTCACCAAATCTCTCATCTCCGAGTACACTTTCTAGAGATACCTTCCATTCACCTTTCTTCTTGATGAAAGGAACTCTTTTATTATCTAGTAATGCTTTCACATCTTCATTTGCTTCCAGTGCAGCCCAACTTTCCATTATTATTCCCTGCACAACAATAGCTCCTGGACCTGGAGAAATAATCTCTGAAATCGCTATAATTAATTTCATCTTTTCCGGATCTTTTGACAATGCTGCAAGGTTAAGTGCATTTCTAACTAGAAATATATCTCTTTTACAGCTCCCAAAATTCTTTTTATCGTCTAGATGCCCTTTTATAATGTACTCGTACTCATTCGCAAAAAATGTCTCTTTATCGCTACAAGTCTTAAGGTGGCTATTAAAATGATTTACTATAAATGCCATCTCTGAAATCTTTCCTATTGCCTTAGTACTGAGCTTTTCCGACGCATCATCAGAGCTTAACATTGATGTTAAAATCTTAATACTTAGCTTATTACTCTCACCACGTGATGGCAGTGTTTCTATGACATACTTGTTACCAATAACCCTATTACCATAAGCTGTTTTGTCCTCCAAGCTTGGATGTGTATCTGAGTTATCTCCTTCACTTTCAGGAACCATGTCTTTCCTAACAACTCTGCTATTTTCTTCCAGTACCGTCTTAGCTCCTTCATGTATAAATGAGGCACTCATACTTTTGCGAAAGTTATAGATATCTGACATACGATACTGATCTAAATTTGAACTTGGTGCGCCAATATTAATTCGTAGTTTATTCTCAAAAGAATAGTTTGAATACGCACTTAACCTCTTGACTACATCTATTTCATTTCCGTGAAAAGCCATGATGCCATAATCATTAAGCAAGTACTTGTCATATTCCGATAGAATCGCTTTGCCCCATAATTTCCCATTGACCTCAGACCAACTTTGCACAGTCCTGCTTCTAGCTATTCCTATTGCGATTATTATCATTGAAATCAAAGATATAAACACAAATGATAGAACTACAATTGTTGAACCACGTTTACTTCTGAATAGTTGCCTCAACACTATCACCAACTCTCACAAACTTCTCCTCACATACTGAGAATCCCTTTACCTCTACAGACTTTCTAATTAGTCCTTCTGCCAGTCCTAGGTTAGCATAATCTATCTCCCTTGTTTCAGATATTGTCTTTACAATTGGAGAATTAGTATTATCCCATTTAGCAAGCATATTTCTATGCATATTGGTCTGTGCAATCAAGCATTCCAGATAAAAAGTGCATAATCTAACTAAAAGCATTATAACCAGGATTATAATTGGTAGCACAATGCTTGCCTCGACCATCTGTTCACCACGCTTATTAAGTCTATTTAGCACTAAGCAACTCTTATATAGCTTAGAATTTACTTGCATTTAGCGCTTTAAATGTTTTATTTACAAAAGATGTGATTTCTGTCTTAAAGATAATTCCCAGTGCAATAGCAATTGCGATTAGAATAGCTACTTGAACAAGTTCCATTCCCGCTTTAGATCTAAATAGTTTTTTAATATTTTTCATATCTTTCCTCCTTATAAATTGCGGATGATCATCACACACACTTAAATTGATGTAAATCCACATGCATACAAATTTACTAATTTAAATATCATATTGTTTCTAACTTCTTCGCTTTATCACTTTTACATATTAATCACCTCCTTCATCATAAATCGCCTTCATAATTACATAGACATCATTGCTGGCGCCATGGTTATAACTATTAGTAAGATTAGTAGAAGTCCGAGCGGATATGTCATCTTAGTATCTATGAGTTTTCCTTGCTCTCGCGCAGTTACTTTCCTAACATCCCATAAAAAATCACTTTCACGTTCTAACTTTTCTTGTATATTGCTACCTCTTTTTTCGTTCTCACGTAGTACCGTTGAAATTCGCATTAGTTCCTTTACCGAATAGTGCTGTGCAAACTCTGAAAAAAGCTGAGGAATACTACGATTAGTTAGTTCAGCAGATTCCGTCATGGTTATTATGTTTCTTTCGAACTCCCCTTGTGACACTTCATCCATCATTGAATATCCATAACAAATCTTTTGAAAAGCATCACTAAGAATTACTCCGGAATTCATCATTAGAAGCAACTGATTAGTAAACCTCGGTAATGCTTTTAGTATCTGCTTGCGCTGATTCTCATTTGATTTACGCAGTTTTTCGTACTTATTCATTATCGCAGCAAAAGCAATTAACAAATATAAAAACGGAATTGTCATCCAGTCTCTATTGGACTTACTGCTTTTACTCCACGTCACCCTACTCCCATCATCAAGCTTAGAAGGCAAAGTAATTTTCTTACTCCGAGAGTCCTCGAGTCTACTAACAGCAATACCGAGACTTGCACTCATTTCTACTTCTATATCGTGAGAAGAATTAGAAGCAGCTTTACCATTATTCTCCTCATTCTGCTTTCTAATCTTTACATCTTGCGAAATTCTTTTATTACCTCGCTGAACATTTGCTATCAGATCAAACTCTGCAAAATCAAATTCGTTACGCCTCACTATACCAACAACATTCCCCTTATTATCGACGATGTATTTGCCGTTTATTCTCGGTTTAATCAAAATAATTACCAAGAAAATAAAAGCGATAATGGATATCTGTATTAGTTGTTTTTTCAAATCACTATCGAATATTTTCTTAATATCACCTTTCATACACACACCACCTACCTATATTTGTACATCTGTAATCTTCTGCATAACCGAGTAGATTAAAATATCCGCAGCAACGACCATAGTCATAATCATTCGTCCAGATATACTTTCATAAAGCGGAGCAATATACTCTGGAGAAAATAGGTTAAGAAACAATATAACCACAAAAGGCATTGCAAAGAGAATGATGCTTTCATTTTTCTTTCTATTAGCCATAGTTCTTATTTCATTTTCAATCGTCATCTTATCAATAATTACACTAGCCGCTTTATTAAGAGCATCAACAAGATTTGCACCTGTTGTTTTGCAAGTCGAATAAATAACCGTAAAATCTACTACATCCTCTGAACCTGATCTTTTTGCAAAATCGTTAAGCACAGTTACATCTTCTTCATTTCCGATGCTCATGCGCTTATGCATGTTCTTTAATTCCTTGCTTAAAATAGCATTTTCTCCATATATTCCAACTATTCCAGGAATAGCTTCACCTATCGCATCACGCATTCCTCGGCCTGCGCCAATTGAAGTTGATAATATAAATAAAAAATCCTTAAACTGCTCAGCTACTGCACGTTTACGTCTTGTTAACATGAAAACAGAATATATTTCTTGGATTTTGATATAGAAGAATAAAAGCACCACACTAAAAATTATATTGTGATATAAGAGTGCAGATAAAATCATCCCCGATATAAGAGTTAGAATGAATAGAATCTGCTTTTCTCTCTTATTGACGACATATTCATCATACTTAATTGTAAAATCACCAATACGTTCATTTTCTTCCGCAAATTCTCGCTGACATTCGGCTGTTTGTTTTTTGTAAAGCCGTGTATAATCATCACCAACAAAAAATCCATTTCTCACGCTCTATTATCCTTCCTTGTATTCGTTCTGTAAAAGTTTATCTGTATTAACAAGCTTATTACCTGTCTCTAGCAGCTTCCCTTCAGTATCCGTAGAATAAATATAATTGAGTTTATAATCTTCACCATCAAATCCTACCATTTCTGCAATCTCAACCAGACGTCTCTTACCATCACAATCTCTACGCAAATGTACAAAAATATCAATGGCATTTGCAATCTGACTTTTTATAGAATAAATTGGAATTTGTGTGTCCATGAGATACATCGTCTCTAACCTATTTAGCATCCCTTTTATAGAATTTCCATGACCTGTAGACATACTTCCATCATGCCCCGTGGACATAGCCTGAATCATATCTATAACCTCACGACCTCTAACTTCTCCTACAATAATTCTATCTGGTCTCATTCTTAAACTTGTTTTTATTAGCATTTCCATGCTAACTCTTCCCTTTCCAACAGAATTCGCATTACGACATTCCATATGAACAATATTTTCAATTTGACTAACTTTAAGCTCTGCAGAATCTTCTATAATAATTACACGTTCACTGGGTGTAATTGCCGATGAAAGAGCGTTTAAAAAGGTAGTCTTACCGGATGATGTTCCTCCACTGATAAAAACATTGTACTTAGAAGCAACTAGCATAGACAGAAAGTCTGAACACTCACGTGGCATCGTATCGTTATTTACCAAATCATCGAGTGTGATCTCTTCATTAGCAAATTTCCTGATAGTTAAGATTGGTCCATTCAAAGCAACATTCTTAAGTACGCCATTTACTCGATAGCCATTTTCCAATCTAGCATCGACTATAGGGTTTGCTTCATTAATTTCTCGATGAACATCTGAAGCAAACATCCTGATTAATCCCTCAAGCTCATCATCAGAGTAAAATGCATTATCAACCTCAATAATCCTTTTATGTTTTTCTACAAAAATATGATTGCATCCATTGACCATAATCTCATTAATATACCTATCATCTAAGTATGAAGATAATATGCTATATTTACTCGATATTCTAAGGTAAATCGCATTTATAAGTGCGGTAATATCACCATAATTAATTTTAGAAATAAACTCACTATCAAATACCGCATTTTCAACATACAACAGTAGTTCATCATCACCTATTTTTGTGTCTGAGTGAGACAGCATACCTTTTAATTTATTAGTAATCATTTCAATAAATAATGAATGTCTATTAACAACAGACTTCATACTGTGATCCAAGATAAATTCCATAAAACTCCTGCACTTTAAAGTATTTACTTTAAAAGTTATAACTCTCTATAATATTTATTATATAAACTCATCGATAATCTCATTTATAGCAATCTCTAGCCTGCTGCCATCAACATCAGGATTGATATATATAAAATTTTTAATCCCTAGTTCAGAAACAAGAGTAGAAGATGAAGTAGCATTTTCTTGAAACTTACTAAGTATTACCACCCCATCCATATCATTAAGAAGATCAATATTGCGTTTATTAAAGCAAGATGAAATAT
>NZ_CALHTQ010000036.1 GCF_938039775.1 uncultured Mogibacterium sp.
ACAAAAGCCTTTATCGCAAACGAGTAGTGCTGTGTCGAAACTCCGAACTTCGTTTTAAGTCCGCCTTCATCCGAATACTTGCCCATCAGCGATTCATACTGGCTATACAGATGTCTTGCATTTTGAAGAAACTCTGCCCCATCGTTGGTAACCGTGACACCTCTTCCAGTTCTGCGGAAAATGGTCACGCCAAGCTCCGACTCAACATCTCTTAGAGAGCTGGTCAGCGACGGTTGCGTCATATAGAGTTTCTCCGCCGCTTTGTTGAGCGAACCTTCGTCAGCTATTGTGATTATGTAAAGTAGTTGGTTTAACGTCATGTGCCGAACCTCTTTCGATATACCTTCTAATTTCTTCTGCTCAAAATATTATATATTTAGCCGAAGAAACGCTTAATTTCTATCTCCGCATTCTCTGGAGAATCAGATCCGTGAATTAAGTTCTGGCGAGTACTGTGGCCGAAATCTCCTCGGATAGTTCCAGCAGTTGCCTCCTCGAACTTAGTTGCTCCCATGATGATTCTCATTCCCTGAACTGCACCTTCCCCTTCAACGATCATGCCAAGAAC
Source organism: uncultured Mogibacterium sp. (assembly GCF_938039775.1). The sequence continues at coordinate 569 of NZ_CALHTQ010000036.1, forward strand.
TGGTCCCGAAATCATAAACTCTACGATTTCTGGGAAGAATGGCTTGCTAGCTAGATGCGCATAATGTTCCTTGAGAATCGCTTCATCGAGATTCATCATCTTGGCATCGACAATCTTATAGCCTTTTCTCTCAATTCTGGAGATAACCTCACCCATGAGCCCCCTTTTCACACAGTCCGGCTTAAGCATTATGTATGTCTTTTCAATACCCATAGTTCTTCTCCCTTTAAATGCTTCATGTAAATTATCTTAAATACTCTTCTATACTTTATACCATATCCGTATAGTCATTTCACGTAGTTTCCTATACAGCTTTCACAAAGAGTTAAGGATTTTGAACATTTTGATATATACGAAACACCAATGCGATAACAAATCATTACAGAAACGACATAATCGAATGCTAATATAATGGTGCAAAAGGAATTAAGTGCATAAAACATTTTCTTTTGATTGTTCTTTCTTAATTAAATAATTTCGTAGTAGAAATGAACCGCTGACGCCAAGCAGCGGTTCATTTTGTTTTAATTTCAATCAATCCCCTTCACGCTGTTGACATGATTGGTATCTACATGTAAAGTCTTTGATGATAATTAAAAGGAGAAAGACAATGAAAGACACTAATTCCAGCTTTTCTAGCTACATTTTCAGTAAGCAGTTCTTGAGAAACGCACTAACTGTAGTGTGCGGAAACTTCATATATGCTATCGGTGTAGCATTTTTCATACTTCCGACTGGTCTAATCACTGGCGGAACGACGGGTATTGCGATTATAATGAATCACCATTTTGGAATAACGATTTCGCTATTCGTAGGAATCTTTAACACGGTAATGTTTGTGATTGGTTTTGGGTTACTCGGCAAAGAGTTTGCACTCACCACAATGATTAGCACCTTTGCATTCCCGACGATTCTCGGCTTCCTGCAAAAGATTGTCGGTAACTTCGTTCTTACTAACGACATGTTTCTTTCGGCGCTATTCGGAGGACTTTGCATCGGTACATCACTTGCGATAATTATTCGAATCGGAGCTAGCACTGGAGGAATGGATATTCCACCACTCGTGCTTAACAAATATTTTAAGGTTCCTATATCCGTCAGCCTGTATGTGTTTGACTTCATGATTCTTATCGGTCAGATGATGTTCTCACCAAAGCGCACCAGCTTGTACGGAATCGTGCTCGTGCTTGTATATACAATTACTCTCGACAGGCTCCTCGCTATCGGAGCAGCTAAGACTAAACTTGAGATTGTAACTAAGGCTTCTGAAGAGATTACAAATGCTATTCTTCACGACATCGACCGAAGCGCTACACTGCTTCACGGCAAGACCGGTTACCTAGGAAGAGAGACTGACATAGTGATGACTATTATATCCTCGAGAGAGCTATACAAAGTTGAAAAGCTCGTTCATGACCTGGATCCAGACGCATTCATCATCTTGAGCAAGGTTGGCAGTGTTCACGGTAGAGGTTTCAGCATCGAGAAGAGGTATTTGGAGCAGAAATAAATTAATTTGAATTTAAAGATATGGAAAGCGGCTAAGGTCTTTTTTAACACCTTAGCCGCTTTCCGTTATGTTAGAACTATTGTCGAATTTCTTTTATTTTTTGTGATTGCTAGGGTGTTTGTTCTCCTTTGAAGCCTTAACTTCTCCACTCTTGAAGATTAATCTACTCTCTCCAGTCATACTGCTATCTTTACCACCTACAAAGACTTCTTGCTTTGAAGCTGCTATTGTCGCTTCTAGTCTGCTGGTTATTTTTCCTATATCTGCTTTACTGAGAGTACTTATAAATTTCTGGATACCTTGCTCATTAAGCTGAGTCATTCCTGATGCTAGCTGTGTTGCTCCCGAATCGAGCTTATTTGAGCCCGCATCTAGCTTTGTGATTCCGTTATTCAGTTGCTCAAGACCCGATACTAGCTTGCTACTTCCTGCTGCTGCAGCATCTACACCTGCGGTGTACTGCTTAACACCAGCGATAAACATCTCTAGCGAATCCAGCTGTTCCTTGAGCGACTTCAGCTTTGCAGGAACATCTTTGCCCACAGCAATTGCAGAAAGCTTCTTCACATTGTCGCTTGCTCCCTGACTTGCAATCTCATACTCCTTGGCTGAAATTAGCAGCTTAGTTGCGTTAGCCTGCTGTGCCTGGAGTGTCGCCATATTTGTGCTACCACCTGTCAAGCCCATCTCTACAGCGGTTAACATAATTGCTTGTTGTCCTGTTGTCGAAGCGAGTTGTTCATCTGTGTACCCTGCAGCCTTTAGAGCTGTTACCGCAGTGCTCTTATATTGACTTATGTATCCTGCTGCCTTCTGCGCTTCCTTAGCAGTTACCCCTGCCTGCTGTATATATTGCACAACCTCTGCTGCAGTAGCTTCTGACTTGCCATCTGCCATCATCTTGTTATACGCAAGAGAAATGATGTTGTTTTGTGTGCTTGCATCAGATACACCTGCTGCAGATAAAGCTGCTCTCATCTTCCCCTCTGCCTTTGCCATAGCTCCATCGGAGATTCCTGCAAGCACCTTCGCATACGTCGAAGGAGACAGAACTATTGTATCGTCACCTAACTGATCTTGTAGCTGAGTTGTGGCATTTGCAAAGATCTGTTTCTCAACCTGCGCAGCACCATTTCTAAGCGATGCGCTATTGGCAGTTAGCTGCTGCAAGCCACTGTTTAGTGAAGTCGCTCCACTGAGCACTTCGCTACTTCCAGACTTAAGACTCTTAGTGCCACTAGCTAATTCATCTGCACCTGCCTTAAGCTCCTTGCTTCCCTGCTCTAGCTTGTCAGATGCCTGTCCTAGCTTCTTAAGCGAATTTTCGAGCTTTGCGGCCTTTCCCTTCACGCTTCCTAGATTTCCGTCAATATCATTTGCTATTCCAGACATCGCTGCCGTATATGTTCCATCTATTTCGAATTTCTCAGTGTGTGCATTTATAACGACACTATTAGGAATATCTAATTTAGAACGACTTATTCCAAGATTCTCATTCATCTCTGGAAAAGCAATGCCCATAACAATGGTCTTGTTGCCGTCATCTATCGCTTTGCCGTTAGAAACTGTTATATCACTGAAGTTATCATCATTGAGCACAAGCCCGCTTGCAACTGTATATGGATGCTTAATCAGCTTTCCATTCACAATATCTGTCTGGTTTATGGTGTAGTCAAATCTAATCGTCACGTTACCAGCCTTTCCGGCGATATCCTTTGCAGACATCTTCTTGCCATTCAGATAGTAAGTGATCTTGACATTGACCGGTAAGCCCGTGGTTGGAGTGCCCTTATATTTAATCGACTTCCCCTTAGCATTCCACACGATATTATTGCCATTCTTCGAAAACTTCTCATGACCTGAGGTATTCTCGATATTCTTCAGAGTCGAGTAGTCACTGATAGTGTCGTACTTACTATTATTTGCAAGCTGTTCAGTAACTATAGATTCGAGTACATTGCCGTCTGCATCCATCGAAGTATATGTGGTCTCATTCTTGTCTTTCTGGGAAATGGTCTTCTTGCTAAGATTAGGATATGAAGATTCCATGGCTTTCTCGGTACTGGTTGACTTAGTCACATCTACAGGTCTCTTGTTAGCTGCTCCTACAGTAACAGGATTTATCGTATACATCGTTCCGACTGCCATGCAAAGAGCAAGTGTGGCTGCTCCTCTCTTAATATTCCTGTTATTTTTTATCCTTTTCATCTCAACGCCTCCTATATTGCGCTACCCTTAGCGTGTGTGCCCTTGTTCTGCCTATATTCATATACATCTCTTAGTCCGCCTGTAGTGTGGCAAATCAAGTTGTCGAATGCCATCAGGAACGAAGGCAGTATAAGGATTACTGTGAACATACTTATAATTGCTCCACGTGCCATCATCGTGCAGAGGGTGCTGATGATACCTATATTTGAATAAATTGCCACTCCGATTGTCGCAGTGAAGAATCCGAGTGCACTTACTATAATCGATGGTATCGAAGCTGCTGCAGCTGTGCTGACCGCATCGCGCTTCTCAAGGCCTAGCATTCTCTCAGTCTTATATCTTGTCGACATCAATATCGCATAATCAACCGTCGATCCAAGCTGAATAGTACTGATGCAGACTGGAACTATAAATGGAAGTTCAAGTCCTGTGAAGCCCGAGATTCCCATATTGACGTATATTGCGAACTCTATCGCTATTACGAGTATGAACGGTAACGATGCGGACTTTAGAACAGCTAGTATTATCAGGAATACGAGTCCTATAGATATCCAATTTACGACTTTAAAATCCTTATCTGTCAGTTTTATTAGGTCCTTAGTCGCCGGCGCCTCTCCGATTACAGTCGCTGACTTATCGTACTTGTGCGTAATCGCTTTGACCTTGTCTATTTGCCTATTGCAAGCATTCGTCGAAACCTTATACTTTGAATTTATTACTATCATCTGATGCTTGTCTGACATTAGACCACTCTTAACTGAAGATGGAATCATGCTCTTAGGAATTGAAGTCCCTACGACCGAATCAATCCCTAGCATACTTTCAACACCATCAACCTTCTTAATCTCATCGCTCATCTCCCTGCCCTTTAATGAAGAAAGCTTCGAGTCAGCCATCACGATATAAGAAGTATTTATCCCAAAATCCTCACTTAGCTTGTTATTAGCCGTTAAGAACTGCATCTTCTCCGCAGGCAAACTGTTTTGTCCACTAGATAGCATCTTGGTGAAGTCATACACGATATTCTGATGATTGTATCCATAGATTGCTGGTCCAATTAGCACACAGAATATCGCGATATAGATTCCATATCTACCGGTTAGCCCTTGTGCCATCTTCGTCATATCTGGGATTAATGATCTGTGCCTTGTCTTCTGTACGAGCTTATTGAACCTTAGTAAAAGCACAGGCAGTATAGTTACACTTGCTATTACTCCAAATACAACACCTTTTGCCATAACGATTCCGAGATCTCGTCCCATCGTGTACGTCATGAAACAAAGTGCTAGGAATCCTGCAATTGTTGTAGCTGAACTGCCAGTTACAGAAACGAGTGTAGCATCGATGGCCTCTGCCATAGCGTCATCTTCCTTGAGACCTGAATCGAGTTTCTCCATATAGCTATGCCACAGGAATATGGAGTAGTCCATGGTTACACCAAGCTGCAGAACTGCAGCTATTGCCTTGGTTATATAAGAAATCTCACCGAGGAATATATTAGAGCCCATGTTATATAAAATAGCCATGCCAATGCTCACCATGAATAATACCGGTGCTATATATGAGTCGAGGAGTAGCATCATTGCGAGTAGCGATAGCAAAACAGCTACTGTAACATACTTGACCTCTTCCTGTTCGCAAATATTCTTTAGATCCTCTACTAAAGGAGATAGTCCTGATATATATGCATGCTTATTACTGACTTTTCTCATCTGCTCAACAGCCTTGAGCGTCTTATCGTCAGATGTTGAGTTGCTGAAGAATACGACCATCATGCTCGCATCTTTATTTGATAAATTCTGCGCCACCCGGTCTGGTAGCATAGACTTCGGAACTGTTGGATCTAATACATCCTCGAGATTTAAAACCTCTTCGACTCCATCGATTCTGCTGTAGTCTGCTTTTAACTGAGTGACATCATCACTCTTCATGTTTTCAAGCACGACTATCGAGAATCCGCCTTTGCCAAATTCCTTCATTAAAATATTCTGACCTTTCATCGTATCCATAGTAGATGGAAGGTATGTAAGCATGTCGTAGTTTATCCTCGTCACCTTATACCCAATAAGTGATGGTATGAGCAGTAGCAAAGATACAATGAAAATTATGTGTCTGTGCTTTACGACTTTAGCCCCTAGATTCATCGGTTTTCCCTCCTTGCGTATTTGACGGAAATCAATATATCATCTTTCTGACCATTAGTCAACTTTTAATTTAATTAAAATTTAGTTGAAGTTTTTAGATTCAATAAAATAGTTATTTATCAGGGTTTATAAGTGTTATACGAGTTGAATTACTGAATAATTAATATATTGACTGCAAGTCATTTATTGCTGTATCATTGTAAAAATCTACACTGCATGTTATATATAATTTAGTGAATAAAATTTTGGAGGAGCATCTATGACTAAAAGAGTGCTTAATAAAGAGAAAAAACGCACCGATATTCTTGACGCGGCATATGAACTATTTACGACACTTGGATTTGCAAGGACGACTATACTAGGTATCGCACTAAAGGCAGGCGTCGGAAAAGGTACGTTCTATCTATATTTTGATAGCAAAGAAGATGTTAGAGATGTGTTAATCGCTAGAAAGTCATCTGAACTGCTCCTTAGTGCAGTAGAATCATTAGAAAGGCACATAGAGGAAACAGGAGATGTAATGAATCTCGCTGACAAGGTACTATATGCTACTGATTGCTTGATAACCAAACTCTCAAAGGATATTGCGCTGCTACAGTTTATATCGAAGCACCTGAGCTGGGGGCTACTGAGCGGATCGAAGAGCATTAAACATGAGGATGATGAAGTGCTCGACTTCAAGACTTTTTTTATGGATATTATCGAAAAAGAGCAGATTCCGATTGATAATCCAGAGCTCATGATATTTACGATTGTTGAGCTGATTAATTCAACATGCCACAATGTTATTCTCATGGGCGAGCCTGTAACTTATAGTGACTACAAGCCTTATTTATTTAGAACCATAAGGCTGATAATTGAGGATGCGATTAACAGTTTAATATCAAATATAGAAGTGAAATAAATTGGATTGGGGAAGTTAGGCTCGAATGAACATCATAATAAAAAACACACCTAAAAAGTATAATAAACTGGTAGATGAAATAGTGCCTCCCCTACTTGAATTACTGACAGAATTAACTTTGCTTGAAGAAGAAGTTTATAACAGAAACCTTGAATTAAATGCTGAAAAATCTACATTAAATATCCCTGCCAACCAAAATCATCCGAAATGGAGAGATCTTATGGCAGAATATGAAAGTCGCTACGAAGAAATTTTGAAAGGAAAGGCTAGCGAGAATCTCATATCAAAAGGATATGCGAATCATTACGGCAATCCCAGCGAGTATTTTTATGTGCATAACAAAGACTTCTCATTGGAATTTACTATGCAGCAACCAGATTTAGCGATTATTATTATCCACTATAGTGGTGCTGTTGATATGAAGCATAAATATATTGTTAGGCGGATAAACAATAACTGGTTAGTAGACGAAAAACATTATGGCTTTGCAGATGAAGCAATCTGGTACATAGACAGCATATAAAAGTCGCTCTTTCCACATACGGATCAAGAATAATATGAAAAAGATATAACCGCTGTAGTCATTGGGATTTCAATGACTGCAGCGGTTTTTACCAACTCTTTTTGTCCTATAACCCTAAATAAACAAAAAACAGAAAAAGGACGCTTGCGCATCCCTTTCCTGTAGTGTGTGTGTATTCAATAAAAGAAGGAAAGTTTGTATTAGAATAACAAACCTCATTGAACAATTAGAAGTATAGCACCTATTTCAACCTCTTGTGTGAAGGTTATGTGAAATGTTTACTATAATTAATGTTTATTTCAATACTGCTTTTCTACACATGCCCCTTTTTAGGCTTTTTTTGCATATTTTTTTGGTACGATAATTATTTTGCCTGGCTAAGTATTTTTGCAGATACAATAGCTGCCTCTTCTGCGAGCTTCTCTGACTCTGCTTTCCAGCTCTCTGCTAGCTCGCGATCAGGAATATATGGTACGTTTGCTGACACGTTGAACTCTGCCGCCTGAACTCCTGCATTTAGATTTAGAGCAGCTACGTACAGATCGCTTACTAGCTGCTTGTTGGATCTGCCAATCAGACTGTCGGTGAGTCTGAGCGCGCAGGTGCCCGCTCTCATGACTTTGAGCGGGGCTTCGGCTGCGCCGACCGAGGCGATGGCAATCGCCTCACTGCGCGCTGCCTTCTCCTCATCAGTTTCCTTAGGCATTCCATATGCGCTTGCAACCTGCCCAAAAGCCTTTTTATCTTCGTCCACTCCAGCCATAAGCTGATCTAAATATCCCTTTGCTTCCTCTATCGCTGCTACATTTAGTTCTTCAAACTCTAAATACTTCTTCTTACCAACAGTTAGGTTTGCAACCATCATAATCAGAGCTGCACCCTGTGCCGCTGTTAGAGCCGCAACCGCACCCCCGCCTGGAGTTGGCGCACCAGAGCTTAAAGCTTCAACATATTCATTTATCTTTTTATCGATTAGTCTACCTGCCATGTCGTCCTCCGCTTTCCTTTTCCTATAGATTAGGATTCGTATTTACATTAATTGCGCATCCTCCGTATAAGAGTGTCTGCATATATCTATTATAGTTTTGTACGTGATAATACACAATGAGCAAGTAAAAATTACTTTATTTGTAACAGATGTTACATGTATTTGTGTGTTAGAGATATATAATCAACTAAAGCAATGAGATTTGCACTTATTGTATAAACTACACATTAGATATAGGAGGTATTGATATGAAAGAGCCTATGAAGAATATATCCAAATCAGAAGTTTTGACACTTAAGAACGAAATTGTTTATCAGGATGGTCAGGTAGTGAGCAAGACACTCGCTCAAAACGATGCTGTTAGTGTAACACTATTTGCTTTTGACAAAGACGAAGAAATTAGCACTCATGAATCTGGCGGAGATGCTTTCGTAACATGCCTCGATGGAGTGGGGCGTCTCACTATTGACGGAATCCCACACGAACTTCATGAGGGAGAATCCATCGTAATGCCGGCTGGCCACCCACATGCGGTGTATGCTCAGGAACAGTTCAAGATGCTCCTTGTAGTGGTATTTTAAGACCTTATAATATTAAAATTATATCTGTTCAAAAATCCTCTTTGCTAGTTAACAGTAAAGAGGATTTTATATTTTTATCTTGTCGCTACTATGTTTAGTCTGATATATACTATTATTCTATAAAAAACTCCCGCTCATCTGAGTGGGAGTTTTTTCATCATTATTCGATTTCAGAATCGAAAGGCATTAGAGCTACTACACGAGCTCTCTTAATAGCAGCTGTAACTGCTCTCTGGTGCATAGCGCATGTACCAGTAACTCTTCTAGGAAGAATCTTACCTCTCTCTGTAGTGTACTTCTTTAGAGTCTCTACATCTTTGTAATCGATCTTCTTTTCCTTATCTGCGCAGAACTGGCATACTTTTCTTCTTCTCATGCCGCCGCGTCTCTTATTGTTCTCCATTCGACTTGTACTCCTTTCTCAAGATGTTTAGAACGGGATATCCTCTTCAGTTGCCTCAAATGAATCAGGCATCGAAGGCTCCATCGGTGAGCTAAAGCTATCGTTAAATGCGCTTGGCTCGCTCTCAGATCTGCGACCATATCCAGAATCGTTTCCGCCGTTACCACCGCCGAGGAACTCGACGTTGTTAGCGATTACGTCCGTTGTGTATACAGTCTGTCCTTCTCTGTTCTTGTAGCTTCCCGTCTGAATTCTACCGTTGATTGCAACCTGACGACCCTTGCTTAGATATCTGTCACAGTTTTCAGCCTGCTTGCCAAAAACAGTGATTCTGATGAAATCAGCCTGTCTGTCACGACCCTGTGTACCAGGTCTATCAACTGCGATGCTGAAGTGCGTAACAGCTGTCTGGTTGTTAGGTGTGTAAGTTAGCTCTGGGTCTCTAGTTAGTCTTCCAATCAGTACTACACTGTTCATCGCTTACCTCCCGACTTAGTTCTCGTCCTGGCAAACAATGATGTGTCTCATAACCGCATCAGAAATCTTGAGTCTTCTGTCAAGTTCCTTAGGTAGCTCAGTGCTAGCCTTGAAAGGAACAACTACGTAGAATCCTTCTTTCTTCTTGTTAATCTGATAAGCAAGCTTTTTGTTGCCCCATACATCAGCTTCGCCAGCCTCACCATCTTCGTTGATGATGCTCTTAACGTTCTCGATCATGGAGTTCTTCGCTTCCTCATCTAGAGTTGAGTCAAGAATGAACATTACTTCGTAATCTCTCATGTTTTCACCTCCTATGGCCTACGGCACCTCTCGGTGCAGGATTTGGCTTGCGTATTCAAGCCATACCGTTTAATTATACTGATTTGTCGTAGAAATTCAAGGTTTCTACGCTATTTCCTTGTACCTCTTCAAAAACCAGTTTAACTCTCTGTGCTATTCCGGCATCCGAAGCACCATATATTGTAGCAGCATTTGAGACTTCGTCTGCATCTATATATCATAAATTCATATTGCAATATCATTATGGCAAATATTCGAATATTTAGTTGCTTCGAGCTACCTTCCTGTAGCAGCCAGTCTACCTATCTGAGTCGCAATATAACCTGCGCCATAGCCGTTATCTATATTTACTACGGATATTCCATTTGCACAGGAATTAATCATAGTGATGAGAGCGGATAGTCCATGGAAGTTCGCACCATATCCAACAGATGTAGGTACTGCAATTACAGGGTTTCTAACAAGTCCGCCGAGCACTGTCGGCAGCGCACCTTCCATACCTGCAACTGCAACAACGGCATCTGCGCTGCGGATGAGATCTACTTTTGAAAGAAGTCTATGAATACCGCTAACCCCTATATCGTATACGCGAATCACCTCTGCACCAAAATACTCAGCAGTCTGAGCAGCCTCCTCCGCAACTGGAATATCGGCAGTGCCAGCGCTGCAGACGGCAACAACACCGCCAGCGCCAGTCCTCTTGTAGCCGCCAGCAGGCTCCACCTTCAGGATCCGCGAGACAGGATCATACACCGCTTCAGGAACAGCTGCCTTAACGAGCGCTGCCTGCTCCTGACTCGCCCGAGTCCCTAAGGCACAGCCGTCATTTGCGACCATCTTCTGATATATCGAAACGAGGTAATCATCTGGCTTACCAGCGCAGAATATTACCTCCGGAAAGCCGGATCTCTGCTCGCGCTGAATATCTAGCTTCGCGAATCCCATCTCATCATAACTGCTACTTTTTATCAGTGTTTCAGCTTCGGCCATATCTAGCTCTCCGGCCTTATATTTGTCTAATACATCTGCTATTTTCATCTATCTATACCTACCATGTATGTTTAGTTTTATGCCGAGGATTTTTAGTGGGATTTCATGATTTGCGGATTTCTCATGCTATTTGTCCACACCCGCTATCATAAGTTTATTGCTCAAGTGCTTTATAGCACCTCATTCATACTACCCACTCTATATCCGAGCAAGTCCATAGTTACATATATAAAACCAATATTCTTTAGCTTGGTAGCGACTTCCTCTCCGAGCGATAGCAGCCTTGCAAGCTCATCTGGTTCAACTTCGATGCGAGCCAGATTTTCGCCATGCATACGAACACGCATCTGCACAAACCCATAATCATTTAGGATGCGTTCAGCCTTCTCAACCATGCCTAGCTTCTCAAGAGTAATCGTCTCTCCGTAGGCAAACCTAGATGCCAGACATGCTGCCGAGGGCTTATTCCACGTCCATAGACCATGCTCATGCGATAGGTTTCTGATATCTTGCTTAGTCATGCCAACTTCTCTAAGCGGACTCTTTACATCTAGCTCATTGAGTGCCTGTAGCCCGGGTCTGTAATCTCCTAAGTCATCTACGTTCGAGCCGTCAGCTACGTACTCTATTCCAAGTTCAGCCGCCTGCTCCTTTAGCTGCGTGAAGATGCCTGTCTTGCATATATAGCATCTATCTGGCGGATTCTCTTTGAACCCTTCAATATCAAGCTCATTGGTCTGCACCACAATCTGCCGTATACCTTGATCTTTGCAGAAATCAACAGCTTCACTAGTTTCCCTCTTAGGAAAAGACCCTGATTCCGCCGTAACCGCAATCATCTTATTTCCTAGCACATCATGCGCAATCTTGGCGAGATATGTAGAATCAACTCCACCCGAGAAAGCGACGGCTATGCTGCCAAGATTTTTTATATATTCCTTTAGACGTTCTTCTTTCTGTCTCTCAGCTACGGTTACTCCCATAGTTTTCCCCTTTTCTGATGTTTAACTCTTATGCCTCTCTATTCGTCCATGCTTACGATTCTATCGCACACATGCTCAACCATCGGTATATCATGTGATATTAAAATCATCGTGAGTTGTCTTTCATCATGAATTTCTCTGAGCAGATGCACAATCTCAGCAGCAGTAGGTACGTCCAGTGATGAAAGCGGTTCATCAGCGATAATAAAATCAGGCTCTGTGATTAATGCTCTTGCAATTGCAGCTCTCTGCCGCTGTCCTCCAGATACATCGTAAGGATGTCTCTTCATGAGCTCCTCATCCAGATGGACCTGTTTCATAACTTCCATAACTTTACTTCGTCTCTCTTCTCTGTTTCCTACTCTGTCAATTACGAGCGGTTCTGAGATTATCTCCTCGATAGTCATGCGCGGATTGAATGCCGATGCAGAGTCTTGAAAAATCATCTGCGTGCGAACCTCACGCCTATCCCTGCTTCCGCATCTTCCCCATTTTACGCTTCCGCCATTAGGTATGGTGAGCCCCATGATGATCCTCGCCAAGGTTGACTTCCCACAGCCTGATTGTCCCACGAGTCCAAGAATCTCACCTTTCACTACATCTAATGAGTATCCTGACAGAACCTTCTTACATCCTTGCTTTTCGTTTCTGTAGATCATGTCTATATCTTTGGCAATCATTATTTTTTCAGAGGATTCCACTTTATCTATTATTTCGTCTCGATTACCAATCATCTGACCAAAGTTTCCATGATAATGACTTCCCATTTTGCCATATTGAGAATACCTAACTAAAGCTTTAGTATACTCATGCTTTGGATTTTCAAAGATCTCTTCAGCTTCGTCAGCTTCGACAAACCTTCCATCCTTCATAACTGCAATTTTAGTCGCTAACTCGCGCGCTAATCCGAGGTCATGAGTGATGAATAGGATACCCTTATCTCTCTCTGCAGCCAGCCTCTTCAGCACTGATATTATCTGCTTTTGATTTCTAGGATCAAGCGCTGTAGTAGGCTCGTCAGCGATGATTAGCGCAGGGTCACATGCAAGAGCAATAGCAACCGCAACTCTCTGTCTTTGTCCGCCAGACAGCTGATGCGGGTAACAGGATAAGTATTTCTCAGCATCTTTCATGCCCATTTCTCTAAGTAATCCTACTGCCCTCTCGTCGTATTCTCGTTCTGCTTCCACATGCTCACCATCTTCGTGTAGCTTCATGGGGGTAGTAATCTGCTCCCCAACAGTTCTTACAGGATCTAGTGAATTAAGTGGATCTTGGAACACTATCGAAGCCGCCTTGCCCCTAATTTGTTCAAGCTCCTTTTCTCCCATCTTAGTGACATCTTTCCCAGATAGACATATGCTTCCCGATAGATGCCTCGCGTGCTGTCTATGCAACATAAGAATCGAGAAACAGAGCGCTGTTTTTCCCGACCCGGACTCTCCTACGATTGCCATAATCTCTCCCGATTTGACCGTAAGTGAAACGCCCTGCACGGCATGAACTACCCCCTGCTCCCCGTCGAAGCACATACTGAAATCCTCGATATTAAGAAGTTCTGTGTTGCTTCTATTTTCTGTCATATGTTTTTATTTCTCCAATTTCCAATCTGCTACGTTCCAGAAGATTCCAACTCCATGATGCCCTAGCATTGTGTCCTTTGTTATTCCCTTGATATCCTTTTTAACCGCATAGTCAGCATCTATGTATGCGATGAACGTGTAAGGCATCTGCTTAGTCATGGCTCTGAGGAACTCTGAGTAATATCTCTGTCTCTCAGGCTCTTTAGTCGTCGCCCTAGCCTTTGCCAGCGCTTCATCTACCGCTGGATTTGCATATCCTGTATAATTATCCCCAGCTTCAGATGTGAATATCTTGTACGTATGATCATCTGCATCAAATGGACTACCCCATCCAATTATTGTGGCATCCTGTTTCTCCCAATCGAGCTCTTTTCTAGCCTCGGCCTTTACCGATATCCCGTGTGCCTTGAGCTGTTCACTGCACATCTTCGCCATATCTACGCGAACCTTGTCATTTGCCATCGCAGTGATTGTAAACTTAAGCTCAGTACCGTTCTTCTCGTAGATACCTTTCTTATTCTTAGTCCAACCGTCCTGCTGCAATAGTTGCTCCATCTTATCTGGGTTATACGCAAACTTCTCGATATCACTGCTGTTAAATTTATTTTTCTGAATTGGCGAGTATGCCACCTGGCCTTCTCCGAGAAGTGCGCTCTTAATGATAGCTTCTCTATCTATTCCATAGCTCAATATATTTGCTAGCTCTGGGTAGGTCTTAAACAGTTTGCTTCCAGCATAATTATACGCAATTGCACGATAATCCGCAGTGTTCATGCGGTAGATCTCAAAATCCTTGCTATCCTTCTCGAGACTCTTTGCCTGCTTCGGTTCGATCTGTGCCATATCGAGGTCGCCTGCCTTGAGCTGCAGTAGTCTAGCATCGCTATCCTCAACAATCTTAAATACAATCTTCTTGATGTGTGGCTTTCCTGCATAATAGCCGTCGAATTTCTCGAGTGTAATACTCTGTCCTTCATCCCAATTTGTGAGCTTGTATGGACCTGCTCCAACTGGCTTCTGATTGAACTCAGCTGTGGCCAGCTTCTTGCCTTTAAGTAGGTGCTTAGGCAGGATTCCGATAGTCATGTAGTCCGCAAATGCTACATTTTCTTTACTCAGCTTAATAACAACTGTCTTCTTGTCTGGGCAAGTGATATTTTCAATGTCCTGATAGTTAGAGACGATTTCGGAATTGTTTTTCTTATCAAGGATTGCCTCTAGAGTAAACTTAACATCCTCCGAAGTAAGCTCTTTTCCGTCATGGAACTTCAGTCCATCCCTTAGATGGAATGTCCATGTATACGTCGCTGAATCGTACTCCCACGTCTCAGCGAGCGCAGGTACGAGCTTGTTATCCTTATCATGTGCCGTAAGCCCAGCGAATATCAAGGAGTTAATTTCTCCATGCTCATAGAGAGCAGGATTAATAGCTGTGTAATCATGACTTCCGTACACCAGCGTATCTGCATTATTTTCGCTCTTCGAACCACATGCGGAAAGTGAAATAACCATAATTAGAGTGACGGCAAGAACCGCAATTTTTTTAAAGTAAGTTTTCATAAATGTGTGTCCTTTCAAATAAATTAATTTCTTAATCTATAGTCCTAACCCCACAAATGCACTTGTGCGTTTATATTTAAATGTTGCTACCCTTGGAGGTATTACGCCCTCTGATGTATTCCCCAATCTCCGTTATGGATACCAAGACACTGATCATGACCACCCCTGGGATGATGATCATCCACCATTGGTCGGATAGCAGTGCATCTTGCGAGAGAGACATAAGGCTCCCCCATGATATCTCTGATATCGGTAGTCCAAGTCCCATAAAGCTAAGTGTCGATTCTACTATTATCGCAGAGCCCACGTTGCTTACTGCCATGAACATAATCGATGAAAAGTAGTTCGGAAACAAATGCCTACGTAAAATGTACCAGAAGCTTCCCCCGCACATCTCTGCGGCTATTACAAAATCACTTTTCCTAAGCCGTATCACCTCGCTCCTGATGACTTTCGACATCTGCATCCAGCTAGTAACACCGATTATTAGCGATAATGACCAATAACTTACTTCACCCCATATGGCTTGTAATACGATTACGATGAGTAGGTTAGGTATGCTCATAAATAAGTCTGTACTTTTCATCAGGAGGTTATCCACATGCTTATTTGCCATCCCGCTCAGTGTTCCATACACTGCTGCAATCAGCGTTCCTATTACAGCGCTTGCGATTCCAATCGTCAGGCTTGCCCTTCCGCCATATAGAATCATAGAGAATAAATCCCTTCCCAAATTATCTGTTCCAAATATATGGCTCATCGATGGGGCTGTTCCGATGGCATATTCATTCATAAAATTCGGTTTATATGGAGCTATGAATCCGGCAAATACGCTCAGGACTGCACTGACCGTTAGTATAGCTATGGCAATCTTTGGCCTTTGCTTTCTATTCATACGAACCCTCCTCATGACGCATCCGCGGGTCAATTTTCTCACCTATTATCTGTGCAAGAT
>NZ_CALHTQ010000037.1 GCF_938039775.1 uncultured Mogibacterium sp.
AGATAAGAAATGGTTCACCGAAGATGAGATGATAGATATCATCGCTATCTGTCAGGGGTTACCAGGTGTTATCGCCATAAATATGGCAACTTATGTGGGATTCAAGAAGCGAGGTCTGATTGGATCCTTTGTTGCAACATTCGGTGTGATACTTCCCTCGTTTGTGATAATCGTTATTATAGCGAAAGGTATGAATTTCATAGACGGCAATCCATATGTCCAAGGAGCGCTCGGAGGACTTAGGGCTGCGGCACTTGGGCTTATTGTTATTGCCGTATATCAGGTTGCCAAGGGTGTTATCAAGGATGTTTTCAGTGCCATCGGTGCCGCACTCAGTTTTATACTTATTGCGGTTCTCAAGATAAATGTAGTATATATTATCGTGCTATTCCTGGCTCTAGGCATCGGACATGCTTTACTAACGAAGTCATCTATAGATGCTAGAGATTGCGGGGAATCTGTATCAGATGCAGACGAAAGAGAAAATCAATCATCTCTAAATCAGAGGGATAAACAATCATATACAATTGGAGAAGATGAAAAAACCAAAGAAGGAGGCGATGAGTGATGATGTTAGCAAAGCTATTTATTGCCTTCTTTAAGATAGGATTATTTGGATTTGGCGGTGGCCTTGCGATTATTCAGCTCATATACGATAGTATCAAAGAATTTGCCAATATATCCCCTGAGCAGTTTGCAAATATCGTTGCGATTGCCCAGGTTACTCCAGGGCCGGTGGCGGTAAACTCGGCTACATATGTTGGATACGAAGTCGGGGGATATCTCGGTTCAGCACTAGCGACGTTAGGTGTTGCAACTCCTGCGTTTATAATTATAGCTATGGTTGCGAACGCAGTGGAGCGCTACAAGGAAAGCGCTGTTGTCAAGGGTGCGCTTGAAGGGATAAGGCCAGCGACTGTAGGGCTTATAGCAGCAGCGGTAATCACTATAGGCTCAGCGGCAGTAATGCCAGAACATTCTCTCGGAGGTAACTTCACGGTGCTTCGAGGTATGACGATTTCCGTATGTGGCATGCGCATCGATACGATAGCGATAGTGCTTTGTGGGCTGACTATTCTGCTCATTCAAAAATTTAAGATAAATCCGATGCTCGTACTTGTCATTATTGGGTGCGTAGGTGCTGTTGTTGGTGTATAATTTAAATAACTATACCAAAATTGGAAATGACGAAATAAGTCGAGACATGATTTAGTGGAGGAAAGAAATGAAGATTTACAACTCTATGACTAGACGCAAGGAAGAGTTTGTACCTGTACAGGAAGGGAAAGTCAACATCTACGTTTGTGGTCCTACGGTTTACAACTATTTTCATATAGGTAATGCCAGACCATTCGTAGTATTCGACACTCTGCGTAGGTTTTTTAAATATATCGGATATGACGTTAAGTTCGTGCAGAACTTTACAGATGTAGATGACAAGATTATCAACAGGGCTAAGGAAGAGCAGCTACCGGCACTTGAGGTTTCGGAGAAGTACATCAAAGAGTACTTCAAAGATGCGGAGGCCCTCAACGTCATAAAGGCTGACGTGCACCCTAAGGTTTCCGAGCATATCGAGGATATCATAGAGTTCATCAGCACTCTGATTGAAAAAGGCTATGCATACGAGGCCGACGGTGACGTTTATTACATCACACGTAAGTTCCCAGAGTATGGGAAGCTATCGGGACAGAATATTGACGACCTAGAGTCGGGTGCTAGAATCGCTATCGGCGAGGTTAAGAAGGATCCACTTGATTTTGCTCTCTGGAAAGCGCAGAAGACCGATGATGAGATTGCCTGGGATTCTCCTTGGGGAAAGGGTAGACCAGGCTGGCATATCGAGTGTTCAACTATGTCCAAGAAGCATCTCGGAACAACTATCGATATTCACGGCGGCGGACAGGATCTCAAGTTCCCTCATCATGAAAATGAAATCGCTCAGTCCGAAGCGTGCAACTGCGCGCCTTTTGCGAACTACTGGATGCACAACGGATATATCATGGTTGACGGCGAGAAGATGTCGAAGTCGCTAAATAACTTCTTTACGGTTAGAGATATTCGTAAGGAGTACGACGGTGACTTTATCAGATTCTTCCTACTAAGCGTTCAGTACAGAGGACCTATCAACTTCAGCGATGAGGGTATGAAGCAGGTTAAGCAGGGATATGATAGGCTTATAAACGCTACCGAGACTTTGGAGTTCCTCGTTCAGAATGGCTCTGATAAGGTAACAGATAAGGAAGAGCAGACAGTTAAGTCGTTTGCAGATTATAAGGAGAAATTCATTGAGTGCATGAGCGATGACCTCAACACTGCAGGTGCTATAGGTGCCCTCTTCGAGCTAGTTTCGGCTATTAACGTGGAGATTGAAGGTGGAGCATCAAAGGAATTTGCGGGAAAGGCGCTCGAGATTATCCATGAACTCGCTGACGTTCTTGGTGTGCTTCAGAGAAGTAGTGAAAACGCAATCGGCGAGGATATCCAGGCTCTCGTAGACGAGAGACAGCAGGCTCGTAAGGAGAAGAACTGGGCTAGAGCTGACGAAATCAGAGATCAGCTTGCCGCTATGGGGTATACTCTCAAGGATACTCCGCAGGGGGTTCAGATAATTAAAGCAGATGCATAACGATATCAAGAGCATGAATACGACGGCACTCGCCTATATAGGTGATGCCGTCTACGAACTACATATAAGGGAGCTTCTGATTGGGCGAAGCAAAGGCGATGTCGGCAAGGTGCATAAGAGAGCGGTATCATACGTGTCTTCTGATGGGCAGTCCAAGGCGATAAAGTCCATGATGAATGATTTTCTAACGGAAGAGGAGCAAAAGCTCGTTAAGCGTGCAAGGAATAAGCGCGCGACATCGAGACCTAAGAATGCCGATCCGCGCAAGTACAAGCTTGCTACGGGGTTTGAGGCGCTGATAGGGGCACTTTATATGGATGAGGATGAGGCCAGACTTGAGGAAGTTTTGGCGGAGGCTGTCCGAATTATTGAGGAGGATTAGAGTGAGCAAGGCGGATAAACTGTTTGTGAGCATGTGCGAAGACATAATTGCTAATGGATTCAGCACTGAAGGGCAGAAGGTAAGACCTCACTGGCCAGACGGAACACCTGCGCATACGATTAAGAATTTTGGCGTGGTAAATAGATATGATTTACAGGAGGAGTTTCCTGCTCTTACCGTAAGACCTACGGCTATCAAGCTCGCGTTTGATGAGCTGCTGTGGATTTGGCAGAAGAAGTCTAACAGAGTTTCTGACCTCGGAAGCCACATCTGGGATGAGTGGGCAGGTGAGGATGGAACTATTGGCAAGGCGTACGGATATCAGCTCGGGGTTAAGTATAAGTTCAAGCAAGGCGAGATGGACCAGGTTGACAACATCCTGTGGCTGCTTGAGCATGACAAATACTCCAGAAGAATCATGGCTAACATGTATAACTTTGCTGATCTAAGTGAGATGAACTTAGAACCTTGTGCATACAGCATGACCTTCAACGTAAAGGGTGATACGCTTAATGCGATTCTAAACCAGCGATCACAGGATATCTTGACAGCGAACAACTGGAATGTTGTGCAGTATGCACTGCTTCTTATGATATTTGCACAAGTTAGCGGTCTAAAGGCGGGGGAGCTAATACATGTGATTTCTGATGCGCACATCTATGATAGGCATGTGGATATAGTTAAGGAGCTCATCGAGCGTCCACAGTATCCTGCGCCTAAGGTGACACTAAATCCTGAGGTAAAGAATTTCTACGACTTCACAGTTGATGATCTAATCGTCGAGGACTACCAGAAGAACCCACAGGTGAAAAACATTCCAGTAGCGATTTAATTCGAGATTATATAGACGGTGCCTTTAGTTTACTGAGGTGCCGTCTTAAATATTATTAAAATGATAATGTCAGCGTGTGAGCGCATAGCGCGCGAATATAACAAACTGAGGTGAATTATGAATCTAATAGTAGCTGTTGATGAGAAATGGGGCATCGGGTGCGACAACGATTTGCTCGCTTCGATTCCTGGAGACATGCAGTATTTCAAGGAAAAGACGACTGACGGAGTTGTAGTGATGGGGCGCAGAACCCTCGAGAGTCTTCCTAAGCAGAGGGGGCTTCCAAAGCGCGTAAACTATGTGTTAACTTCAAACGAAGACTTCGAGGCTGAAAGATGCATAGCTGTGCATAGCGAGGAAGAACTGTTCAAGGCGCTCGAGCAGTATGATCCAGAGCATGTATTTATCATCGGCGGAGAGAGCATATATAGGAAGTTTTACAAATACTGTGACAAGTGCTTCGTAACCAAGATGCATGCGGATTTACATGCCGACAAATTCATGGTTAACCTCGATGAGGATGACGATTTTAAAGAGACGTGGAAGAGTGAGATGCATAGTGAGAATGGTATAGACTATGAGTTCACTTTGTATGAGCGAGTTTAAGGCTGGGCTTTATAATCCAGATATTTTTAGTGTAAATTGAACGAGTATTAATGTGGTAAAGGTAGAAGAATGGAAGATAGAAGGATAGAGGACAAAAGGATAGAGATCAATAGGCGCCTTCGTGAAATACAGGATGAAGTTGCTCTAAATAAGAAGGAGCAAGCCTGTATAAATGAGATTATTGATGAGATAATCGATATGAAACACATGTACGCTAGCTTCAATGAGGAAAGACTAGCATACTGGGATGGTACCGAATTCGGAAGAGAGGTGGCAGAGTTAAATGCGGAAGAAGATGCACTTTACAGCAGTTTAATAAGAGATGCTGAAGTCGGAATTGAGAAGCGAAGACAAGCAATCCAGAAGCTTCTGAAAGAAGAACGTGAGTGTGAAGACGAACTTATGCAGATGAGGAGAGACTATTGATATGAGCAAAAATATAGCTGTAAATAATTCGCTTGCCAAAGATCATGCGGAGAGAATTCGAATGGAAGCAGCAAAAATTGGAGAGATATCTTTTGATCGCTATACTGGACAAGTTGACGCAGGGTATACTGCACTAACAGATGTTAAAAGGTGCTATGAGGAATTAAATGCCATTGCGCCAAGATTGCAGCACAAGTTGGAGCAGGATTGTGCCAATATTGTTAGAGTGGCAGATGTATGGAAGCAAGAAGATAAGGAAGTTGCAAGCTGTTTAACTATAACTTTCGAAGATATAGGTAATAGTAAGGTTAAAATATAAGAAGGGAACGAACATATGTCAGGTGGAAACAAAGTAATCGGCGAGAAAGCAGCGAACCGCATGCTTGTTGAGATGAATAAGCATATAAATGAACTTAAGAAAAGTACTATCTCTATTCAGCGTGCGATAGATAATATGCTTGAGGATTGCGGCAAGGGGAAAACTCTACAAGGAAAAGGATTCGAAGCAATAGAGGATTATTTTACAAAGACATACAAAGAGCTGATTCACGATTTAAATAGTGTATGTGAATTGCTAATTGCAAGAAACAAAGATCTTATGCGTGCAATCTTGAATAATATATTTATGGAAACTTCTATTGGTGTAACTAGCCAACCTGATTTATATGAGGAAATAGAAAAACTTAATAGTAAAATACAAAGATTAGATGGATTGATTGATATTGGCAATGGTTCAGGTGTAGGCTTGATATTGGGGTTTTCCTCTTCTAAATACACAGTGTTCGAATCCATGGGGAAAAAGCAGATTCAAAAAATAGAAGAACAGATAAATAGAATGGATGCTCTAGAAGATCAAACAAAAGGGTTTTACACAGAAGTAAATGGACTTATTAAGTCTATCAAAAACAATGTTAATATAATCTGCACTGACAAGCATTTTGACAGCAAAACTGGCATGTTTAAGCCGTCAAATCTCAATTTAAGCAAGAATATAAAAAAGATAGAAACTTCAGCAAGAGACATAAGGCTTAACATTGAAGCCCTCGATCCAGTAAACATGGCTACCGGAAACTACATGTACCGAAAGAACTTTCTTGAGACGCCTGGTGTAGTTCCTCTCGTTTTGGAGGTCACATATAACAGTGTGGATAACTTTAGAAGGAGATTCGCCTCTGCTGGATGGACTCACAACTATAGAAATGAACTCACGATTTACGAGTCTAAGATTGTGGTCAATACAGACAGCGGTAGGCAGGAGACTTACATACTAA